>JBFWIY010000167.1:0-6510 GCA_050255855.1 Desulfovibrionaceae bacterium | reverse complement strand
GGTGGAGATCATCATGATGTTGATGCCCTCCGCCGCCAGGGCCCGGAAGGCCTTGGAGGCCACGCCGGAATGGGAGCGCATGCCCACGCCGATGGCCGAGACCTTGGCCACGTCGGGGTTGGCCAGGATCTCTTCATAGCCGATGTCCTCGCTCAGGCCCCGGATGATCTCCAGGGTGCGCTCCATGTCGCTGCGGGGCACGGTGAAGGTCATGTCCGTGAGCTCGTCCTTGCTCACGTTCTGCACGATCATGTCCACCATGATCTTTTCGTCGGCCAGGGGGCCGAAGATGGCGAAGGCGATGCCGGGGTGGTCGGGCACGTGCACCAGGGTGATCTGGGCCTGATCCTTGTCGCAGGTGATGCCGGAAACGAGCACGGCTTCCATTCTCGATATCCTCCTGGGTGACCATGGCGTCCGGCGCTGCCCAAGGCGGGCCGGGCGGGATCGGTAGCGTTGCGCCGGGGGCCGGCCGCGGGGCGGCGGCGCGCCCGGGGGGTTAGGCGTCCTTGCCGGCCGGGGTTTCCTTGTCCAGCCCGAAGGCCTTGTGCAGGGTGCGCACGGCCAGCTCGGTGTACTTCTCCTCGATGAGGCAGGTGACCTTGATCTCGGAGGTGCTGACCATCATGATGTTGATGTTCTCCGCCGAAAGGGCCCGGAATGCCTTGGAGGCCACGCCGGTGCGGGCGCGCATGCCCACGCCGATGACCGAGACCTTGGCCACGTCGGGATTGGTGATGATCTCCTCGTAGCCGATGTCCCCGTGCAGGTTCTGCATGGTCTCCAGGGTGCGCTCCATGTCGTTGCGGGGCACGGTGAAGGTCATGTCCGTGAGCCCGTCCTTGCTCACGTTCTGCACGATCATGTCCACCAGGATCTTGGCGTCGGCCAGAGGGCCGAAGATGGCGGCCGCGATGCCGGGGTTGTCCGGCACGTGCACCAGGGTGACGCGGGCCTGGTCCTTGTCGTAGGCGATGCCGGAGACCGGCAGGGCCTCCATGCGCGCGTCCTCCTGGGTGACCAGGGTGCCGGGCTCGTCGCTGAAGGTGGAGCGGACGTGGACGTCCACGTTGTACTTCTTGGCGAACTCCACGCTGCGGATCTGGAGCACCTTGGCGCCCATGCTGGCCATCTCCAGCATCTCGTCGTAGGCGATGCGGTCCATCTTCCGGGCCTTGGAGCAGATGTTGGGATCGGTGGTGAAGACCCCGGGGACGTCGGTGTAGATCTCGCAGACGTCGGCCTGAAGCGCCGCGGCCAGGGCCACGGCCGAGGTGTCCGAGCCGCCGCGGCCCAGGGTGGTGATGCGCTGGCCGCAGTCGCAGCCCTGGAAGCCCGCCACCACCAGCACGTCGTATTCGTCGAGCATGCGGGTGAGCTTCTTGGCGTCGATGTCCAGGATGCGGGCGCGGCCGAAGGCGCAGTCCGTGGTGATGGGGGCCTGGAATCCGAGCAGGGAGCGGGCGCGCACCCCTTCGGCCTTGAGCAGCATGGCGAAGAGGCTCACCGAGACCTGCTCGCCGGTGCTCACCAGGGCGTCCAGCTCCGCCGCGTCGGGCCGGGGGGCCCACTGCTTGGCCATGTCGATGAGCCGGTTGGTCTCGCCGCTCATGGCGGAGAGGACCACCAGCACCTTATTGCCCTGGACGAGCTCCCGGCGCACCTTCTCCAGGACCTGTTTCTGGCACTCCAGGTTGCGCACGGACGTGCCGCCGAATTTCTGCACCACGATGTTCATACGGAAGGTTCCTCGCTATGGGGCGTCTGGGCTTGAAGCGTCCTGGGTCAGGGCCTGGTTCAGGGCGGTCAGCGCCGCCCGGGCCGTGTCCTGTACTGCCTCGATTTTCGCCGCGCGTCCAGTCCCGCGGGGGGTCAGACGCAGGGTCAGGGCCGGGTCCGGGACCAGGTCCGGCGGCAGGTGTTCCGACCATTCCACCACCAGCAGGGTGGTCCCGTCCCCGGCCAGCTCCAGGAACTCCTCCCCCGGGGGCAGGCCCTCCAGGCGGTAGAGGTCGAAGTGGGCCACGGGCGGGGTGGTGGGGTAGAGGTTGAGGATGTTGAAGCTCGGGCTGGCCACCTCGGCCCCCTCGGCCCCGGGCAGGGCCTCCACCAGGGCGCGCACCAGCGTGGTCTTGCCCGCGCCCAGGGGGCCGGACAGGAGCAGGGCGGGGACCGGAGAGCGCCCCGCCAGGACTCGGGCCAGTTCCCGCCCCAGCGCCTCGGTGGCGGCCGGGCCGGGCAGGAACCGCTCCATCTACGCCCCCTTGGCGGCGGGGGCCGGGAAGGCGGCCTTGAGCACGTCCTCCTTGCCCACCACGCCCACGAGGGTCCCGTGCTCCACCACCGGCAGGGTGTAGAGCTTCTTTTCGGCCATGATGGTGGCGATCTCCTCGATGCCCGTGTCCGGGCCCACGGTGACCGGGTCCGCGGTCATGGCGTCGCCCACGCTGAGGGCGGCCATCTTCTTGATCTCCTTGTCCATGTCCGAGGTGGAGGCGAGCGGGAAGATGCCGTCGAACAGGGTGAAGAAGGAGGGCACCTTCAGCCGCTTCTGCTGGGCCACCAGGTCGGCCTGGGTGAGCACGCCCACCACGCGGCCGTCCGGGGCCAGCACGGGCGCGCCGTTGATGCGCCGGGCGAGCAGCTCGCGCACGGCGGTGAGCACGTCCGTGGTCATGGCGAAGGCCAGCGGATTCGGGGTCATGATGTCCTTGGCGGTCTGCATGTGTACTCCTTTGCGGTTCGGGGCAGGGCATGGGCGATTTCGCCGGCGAGGGTGCCGCGGGTCGGGTGCTCCCCGGCCATGAGGCGGCCCGCCAGAGCGTGCCAATATACCGCCAGGCAGGCGCTTTGCAAGGGGCCCAGCCCCCGCGCCAGCAGCGCGCCCAGCATGCCGGCCAGCACGTCCCCCGTGCCGCCCGTGGCCAGGTTGGGCGCGGCCAGGGGGCAGAGGTGGCCCGTGCCGCCCGGGGCGGCCACCCAGGTGCCCGGGCCCTTGAGCACCACGGTGACGCCGTGGCGGCGGGCGTAGTCCGAGGCCGCGCCGAAGCGGTCGGCCTGGACCTCGGCCACGGAGCAGCCGAGCAGCCGGGCCATCTCCCCGGGGTGCGGGGTGATGACGGCCCCGGCGGGCAGGGGCGCGGCCCCGGCGGCGACGTGAAAGAGGGCGTCGGCGTCCAGCACCAGGGGCAGGGGCAGGGGATTGGCGGTCTCGAACAGTTCGGCCAGGAAGGCCCCGGCCCCGCGGTCGCGGCCCAGGCCCGGGCCCAGCACCAGGGCGTCCCAGCCGGGCAGGGCGGCGGCCAGCTCGCGCCCCGCGGCGCGGTCCCAGGCCGGGGAGGCCAGGGGCAGGGTCATGAGTTCGGCCAGCCCGCCCTTGGCCTCGGCCGCCCAGGGGGCCGGACAGGCCAGGCGCGCCAGCCCGGCCCCGGCGCGCAGGGCGGCCAGCCCGGCCAGGTGCGGCGCGCCCGTGAGCCCGGGGCTGCCCCCGGCCACGAGCACCCGGCCCGCCGCGCCCTTGTGCAGGTCCGGCGCGGGCGGGGCGTTGAGGGTCATGATCCCCTGGGTGATGACCATGCGGGCCGGGGGAAACAGGGCCTCGGCCAGGGCCGGGATGCCGATGGGCCGCACGAAGAGCCGCCCCACCCAGGGCGCGGCCTCCGGGGCCAGCAGGCCGACCTTGGCGGCGTGGAAGGTGGCGGTGGCCGTGGCGCGCACCGCCTCGGGCAGGGGCCGCCCGGTGCGGCCGCACAGGCCCGAGGGGATGTCCAGGGCCAGGACGTAGGCCCGGCGGCCCAGGTGGTTCACGGCCCGCACCAGGGCCAGCATGTCCTCGCGCAGCTCGCCCGCGAAGCCCGTGCCCAGCAGGCCGTCCACCACCACGTCGGGCGGCGCGCCGTTCACCTCCAGCAGGGCCGGGGGCAGGGCGGCGGAGTCCGGCCCCGTGGCGGTCGTGGCGTCCAGGTGGTCCAGGCGCAGGTCCAGCTTGCGGGCCAGCTCCAGGTGGTGGCGGGCGTGGCCGCGGTAGTGCTTCTTGGGCCGGGTGTGGAGCACGCGGACTTCGGCCCCGGCGTCGGCCAGGTGGCGGGCCAGGGCGAAGGCGTCGCCGCCGTTGTTGCCCGGCCCGGCGAAGCAGAGCACCCGGCGGCCCGCCGGGTCGCCCAGCTCGGTGCGCAGCACGGCCAGGGCCTCGCGCGCGGCGTTGTCCATGAGGGACTCGCCGCGCATGCCCAGCTCTTCGATGGCCCAGCGGTCCCAGCGGGCCATCTCTTCGGGCAGGGGCAGGGGATCGAACAGGCGCATGGCGTCAACCTCCTTCCAGGATGACCACGGCCGAGGCCATGCCCCGCTCGTGGGTCATGGAGACGTGGGCCCGGTCCGCGCCGAGGCTTGCGGCGCGCTCGGCGGCCCGGCCCAGCAGGACGAGTTCGGGCTTTCCCGACGGGAGGTGGCGGACCTCCAGGGTGTGCAGGTGCACGCCCTGGCGGAAGCCCGTGCCCAGGGCCTTGACCGCCGCCTCCTTGGAGGCGAACACCGCGGCCAGGTAGGGGGCCGGGTCGGGCCGGGCGTCGAAGACCGCGAGCTCGGCCTCGGTGCAGACCTTTTGCGCGAAGCGGCGGCCGAAGCGCGCCAGGGCCGCGCGGATGCGTCCGATCTCCACCAGGTCGATGCCCAGGCCCACGATCATCCTTCCCCCTATTCCGCGAAGCCGCGCACCAGGTCCGCCATCTCGCGCACGGCCGCGGTGAGGCCCGTGAACACGGCCCGGGCGATGATGGCGTGGCCGATGGAATACTCGCTCACCCCGGAGACCTTGGCGAAGGGCAGGACGTTGATGTAGTTCAGCCCGTGGCCCAGGTTCACCAGCAGGCCCAGGTCCCAGGCCTGGCGGATGCCGGCCGTGATGCGCTCGAACTCGGCGCGCCGCTCGGCCGGGGTGACGGCGTCGGCGTAGTGGCCGGTATGGATCTCGATGTATTTCGCGCCGATGGCATGGGCCGCGTCGATCTGGCGCGGGTCCGCGTCGATGAACAGGCTGGCCTCGACGCCGGCGTGGTGCAGCGGCTTCAAGTATTCCTTTAACTCCGTCTCGCGACCCGCGCAGTTCAAGCCTCCCTCCGTGGTCAGCTCCTTGCGCTTCTCGGGCACGAGGCAGACGGTGTGGGGGTGCAGGCGCAGGGCGATGGCCTGCATCTCGGCCGTGGCGGCCATCTCCAGGTTGAACTTGCCGCTCACGGTGCGGCGGGCCAGCTCCACGTCCCGGTCCTGGACGTGGCGGCGGTCTTCGCGCAGGTGCATGATGATGCCCGCCGCGCCGCCCAGTTCGGCCGCGGCGGCGGCGGCCACGGGTTCGGGGTCGTGGCCCAGGCGGGCCTGGCGCAGGGTGGCCACGTGATCGATGTTGACGCACAGAAGGGGCATGCGGTCCTCCGATGGGGTCAAGGGTCTGGGTTGAATGTACGTTTCCCGGACCGGAATGGCAAGGCGCGCGGTTTTTCGCGGCCCGGCCCGGGACGCGGGGCATCCGCCTCCCTGCGTTGACATTCCGGTCCTGCCGGGGCTATCCGAGGAGCGCAATCACCGCCAACCCCCAAGCAAGGACCGAGCATGAATCTGTGCATCGTGGGCACCGGCTATGTCGGCCTGGTCTCCGCCGCCTGTTTCGCCGAGATGGGCAACCATGTGGTCTGCGTGGACGTGAACCCCGCCGTGGTCGAGACCCTGACCAGCGGCCGCGTGCACATCTACGAGCCCGGGCTGGAGGGGCTCGTCAAGCGCGGCGTGGCCGAAGGCCGCCTGAGCTTCACCACCGACCTGGACAAGGGCCTGGCCGAGGCCCTGTTCGTGTTCGTCTGCGTGGGCACGCCCAGCCGCGAGGACGGCTCCTGCGACCTCAGCTACGTGGAGGCCGTGGCCCGGCAGGTGGGCAAGGCCATGCAGGGCTACAAGATCGTGGTGAACAAGAGCACCGTGCCCGTGGGCACCGCCGACCGGGTGCGCGGGATCATCCGGCAGGAGCTGGACGCCCGCGGCGTGGCCCTGGAGTTCGACGTGGTCTCCAACCCCGAATTTCTCAAGGAGGGCGACGCGGTCACGGACTTCATGAAGCCGGACCGGGTCATCGTGGGCACGGACAACATCCGCACCGCCGAGCTCTTGAAGGCCCTGTACTCGCCCTTCGCCCGCAGCCGGGAGAAGCTCATCGTCATGGGCGTGCGCTCGGCCGAGATGACCAAGTACGCGGCCAACTGCATGCTGGCCACCAAGATCAGCTTCATCAACGAGATGGCCGGGATCTGCGAAAAGGTCGGGGCCAACGTGAGCGAGGTGCGCCTGGGCATCGGCTCGGACCACCGCATCGGCTACCATTTCATCTATCCGGGCATGGGCTACGGCGGGTCGTGCTTCCCCAAGGACGTCAAGGCCCTCATGGACACCGCCCGGGAGCACGGGTTCGAGCCCGGGCTCATCGCCGCCGTGGACGCGGTGAACGACCGCCAGAAGGCCGTG
>JBFWIY010000166.1:0-6539 GCA_050255855.1 Desulfovibrionaceae bacterium | reverse complement strand
GGCCGGACGGCGGAGACTATTCCCCCGCCGGGGTCGTCCCGGCGGCGGCGTCATCATCTCCCAAGGCCGCCACGGCGGCTTCCTGACCCAAGGCCGCCACGGCGGCTTCCTGACCCAAGGCCGCCACGACGGCTTCCTCACCTAAAGCCGCCACGACGGTTTCCTCACCTAAAGCCGCCACGGCGGCCTCGGTGCGCGCCTCCATGTCCGGGCCGTGGTCCCAGCCCGCCAGGTGCAGCAGGGCGTGGGCCAGCAGACGCACCAGATGGGCGCGCACGGGCTGGCCGTAGAGCCGGGCCTCGCGCGCCACGGCGTCCAGGTCCAGGATGATGTCCCCCAGGGCCGGGAGCCGGTCCGGGGCCTCGGAGTCCAGGAGCGCGCCGCCCTCGGCCGGGGCGAAGCCGGGGGCCGGGCCCTCGTCCGGGGCGAAGGGCAGGCCGCCGGGCGAACCGGGCAGGTCGCCCTCCCCGGCCCCGAGCCAGGGCTCGGCCTCCGCGGCCTCGGCCTCGGACTCCGGAAAGGAGAGCACGTTGGTGGGGCCGGGCAGGCCGCGGTAGGCCAGGTTGATCTCGGCCATCTCCGCGTCGTCCACCAGGCGCAGGCCCACGTCCCGGCCGCCCAGGCCCAGGTGGTCCGCCAGGGCCCCGGTGAGCCGGGCCAGCCCGCGCCGTCCCTCGGCCAGGCCCCAGCGCGGCCGCGCCGGTCCCTGCACCGCGATCATCGCCCGCCCCGCTTGGCCTCGGCCGCCTCGACCCGCACGGTCTCCCGTTCGTAGGCCTGCACGATGCGCCCCACCAGCGGGTGGCGGATCACGTCGGCGTCGGAGAAGCGGCTGACGTGGATGCCGGTCACGCCCTCCAGAATGCGGGTGGCGTGGATGAGCCCGGAGTCGCGGCCGCCGGGCAGGTCGATCTGGGTGACGTCGCCGGTGACCACGGCCTTGGACCCGAACCCCAGGCGCGTCAGGAACATCTTCATCTGCTCGGGCGTGGTGTTCTGGGCCTCGTCCAGGATGACGAAGGCGTCGTTGAGGGTCCGGCCGCGCATGAAGGCCAGGGGGGCCACCTCGATGGCCCCGTTGGTGAGCATTTCCTGGACCTTGTTGAAGTCCAGCATGTCGTTGAGGGCGTCGTAGAGCGGGCGCAGGTAGGGGTTGACCTTCTCCACCAGGTCGCCGGGCAGGAACCCCAGCCGCTCCCCGGCCTCCACGGCCGGGCGGGTGAGCACGATGCGCTTCACCGTGCGCTTGGTCATGGCGGCCACGGCCATGGCCACGGCCAGGTAGGTCTTGCCCGTGCCCGCCGGGCCCACGGCGAAGACCAGGTCGTGGCCGCGAATGGCCGCCAGATAGTCGCGCTGGCTCGGGGTCTTGGCCGAGATCATGCGCTTGGGCGAGGCGGCCCAGACCGCGTCGTCAAAGACCTCGGCCAGGGAGGCCCCGGGCTCGCGGGACAGGAAGCGGCAGGCGCAGTCCACGTCCTGGGTGAAGATGCGGCGGCCGGACTTCATGAGGGAATAGAGCTGGGCCAGCACCGAGGCGGCCAGGTCCGCCGCGCCCTCGTCCTCGGCCAGCACGGTGAGCCGGGCCCCGCGGCTGTTCACCTGCACCCCGAAGCGCTCGGCCACCAGGGTCAGATTGGCGTTCTGCGGCCCGAACAGGTCGGCCGCCAGGTCGGCGTCGTCGAATTCCAGCGTGCGCTTGATCATCAGGTGATCGCTCTCCCCCGCGGCCTAGCCGCGCTGCGCGAAGCGCCAGCGGCAGGCCAGCCGCTCCAGGCCTTCGGACCCCTCGTAGAGCACCGCGCCCAGGATGCTCATGCCGAAGATGCCCGTGAACATCTCAAGATAGTCCAGGCGGCCCCAGGCGTCCATAATGAGATACCCGAGCCCGCGGGTGGTGGCGAAGCTCTCCACGAAGAAGAGCACGGCCACGCTGACCCCGGTGTTGAGGCGCAGGGCCGTGAAGCCGTGGGGCAGGGCCGCGGGGATGAGCACCTCGCGCCACAGGGCCCAGCGCCCGCCGCCCAGGGAGCGCACCGAGTCGAAATACTTGCGGTTCACCAGCTTCACCCCGTCCCGGGTGGTGACCAGGACCTGGTACCAGAGGATGAGCGTGATCATGCCGATCTTGGCGGCGTCCCCCAGGCCGAGCACCAGCAGGAACACCGGCAGGAGCACGATCTTGGGAATGGGATAGGTGAGGAACACGAAGGGGCCCAGGGCGCGGTCCAGCCGGGGCATGCTGCCCAGGCAGATCCCCAGGGGGAAGCCCAGGACCCAGGCCAGGGTCATGGCCGCCAGGGCGCGCCAGGAGCTGGCCGCGAAGTGGCCCCACCAGTCGGCCCGGCCCAGGGCCAGGACAAAGGCCGCCACGGCGTCCCCGGGGTCGGGCAGCACGGCCGAGCCCATGGTCGCGGCGGCGAGCTTCCAGAGCGCGCCCAGCCCGGCCAGCACCAGGACATAGGAGCCCATCCGCCGCAGCATCCGCCCTCCCCGGCCCGTGGCGTCGCGTTGCCCGCTCACCAGGCCGCCTCCACGCTGCGCCGCAGCGCCCGCAGCAGTTCGAAGTATTCCGGCCGCTCGCGGCAGTCCGGCGCGCCGAAGACCGGGTTGACGAACTCCGCCGCCAGCCGGGCCGGGCGGCCCGAGAGCACCAGGATGCGGCGGCCCAGGAACACGGCCTCCTCCAGGCTGTGGGTGACCAGCACGTAGGGGGTGCGCCGCCGCCGCCAGATGTCCAGGAGCGTGGCCTGGAGCCGCTCGCGGGTCAGGGCGTCCAGGGAGGAGAAGGGCTCGTCCAGGAGCAGCACGCGCGGCGCGCCCACGAAGGCCCGGGCGATGGCCACGCGCTGCTGTTCGCCCCCGGAGAGCGTGGCCGGGTAGTCGGCGTCGCGGCCGGCCATGCCCAGGTCGGCCAGCATGGCCCGGGCCGCGGCCCGGCGCTCGGCCCGGGGCACGCCGCGGATCTTCAGGCCCAGGGCCACGTTGCCCAGCACGGTGCGCCAGGGGAGCAGGCCGAAGTCCTGGAGGATGATGGAGATGTCCGGGGTGGGGGCGGTGACGGGGCGGCCGTCCAGAAAGACCTCGCCCGCCTGCACCCCGCTCAGGCCGCAGAGCCGGTAGAGCAGCGTGGTCTTGCCGCAGCCGCTGGGCCCCACCACGGCCAGGGTCTCGTCCGCGCCCAGGCGCAGGGACAGGTCCTCCAGCACGGGTCCGCCGCCGTAGCAGACGCGCAGTCCGCGGGCCTCAAGCATCACGGGGCGACCGGGGCGGAGGGGGGGGCGGGGGCGACGGGGCTGGAGGCACCCGGGCCGGAGGCAGCCGGGCCGGAGGCAGACGGGCCGGAGGCAGCCGGGCCGGAGGCAGACGGGGCCGGGGCGTAGATGGCCTCGGCCTCGGGCGGGACCAGCCGCGCGTAGGGGATGGGCTCGCTCAGCATGGCGTGGTCCGTCATCCACTGCTCCACGGCCCGGACCTCCGCCGGGCTGGGCAGGGCCGGGTCCGGGTAGCCGTAGACCGGGAAGGCCCCCACCAGCGGGGCCGGGATGCGGCAGGCCTCGGCCATGAGGGGCCGGAAACGCTCGGGCTCGGCGCGCAGGAAGCGCACCGCCTCGGCCACGGCCTCCACAAAGGCCCGGGCGGTGTGGCCGTCGCGGAAATAGCGGCTGGCCAGGCAGAGCACGGTAAGGGGCTGGTCCAGGTCCTCGGCCGTGGCCAGCACCGTGCCGCCCTGGCTCTCGGCCAGGGAGAGCAGCGGCTCGGGCAGCAGGGCCAGGTCGATCTGGCCCTGGGCCAGCATCTGCATGCGGATGGGCACGCGCTTGACCTCCACCCGGCGGAACTGGTCGAGGGGCAGGCCCCGGCGCTCCAGCATGCGGTCCAGGAGGTACTCGATGATGGTGGAGGAGGAGAGCCCCACCGTGGCCCGGTGCATGTCCTCCAGTTTTCCGGAGGCCCGGCTGGGCGAGGTGACCAGGCCGAACATGCGCTGGCCCGGCTGGGTGCGGTAGCTCACCAGGGCCACGCGCATGTCCACGCCGTGGTCCAGGAGCAGCAGGGTGGCGATGAGGTCGCCGAAATAGCCGTCGATCTGCCCGGCCTGCATGGCGGTGTCCCGCTCCAGGGCGCTGGCGAAGTTCACCAGCTCCACGTCCAGGCCGCGACGGGCGAAACAGCCCTGGGTCGCGGCCACCTGCAGGGGCAGGGTGTCGAGCACGGGCAGAATGCCGAAATGCAGGGTTTCGGCCCGGGCCGCAACGCCCGGGGCCAACAGGACCACCACCGCCACCAAACATGCGACGGACGCGACGGACGCGACCCGCGCGGCCCGCAGCGCCGCGCGCACCCGGATGCCCATGACTCCTCCCTCAGCGTCCGCCCAAGCGGGCGGAACCGCGGGGGCCACTGTAGGAACTTCGGGCCGCGGGTTCAAGCCCCGCGGCCCGGTCCGGACCGCATTCTCCGCCCACCGGACCGCGGCCCGGGTCACTGCTGCTCCGTGGCCTTGGTGAGCAGGGTCACGTTGCTCTTGGTGAAGAAGCCGTCGAACCCGTCGTAGCGCTGGATGTACTCGTTGACGAGCAGGGTGTTGGGCGAGGCCTTGCTGAAGGTCTGGTGCAGGCCCTCGTCCGGCCCGCCCACCAGCTCCACCAGAAAGCCCATGCCGTGCGCCTTCAGGGCCTGGTAGGCGCGCTCGATGCGCTCGGTGCGGAAGGCCATGTGGTGCACGCGCACGTTGTAGTTGGCGATGTACTGCTCGGTGGGGCCGAGGCTCCCGTCCGGCCGGGCGCTGCCGATGCCCGAGGTGAAGACCTGGGCGTAGTCGTGGGCCGAGAGCCGAGCCACGTTGGTGATGGAGTTGAGCGACTCCACGTACACCGCGAAGTCGAAATCATAGTTGGTCAGGCGCATGAACTCCAGGATGGCGGCGTCGCGGTCCTCGGCGCGGACCCGGGTGGCCGTGTGGTCCAGCTCGTGGATGTCGCGCAGGTGGGGCCAGTCGGGCTTGGTGAAGGTCCAGGGCAGCTCGGCGCAGCCCTCCCAGGCCCAGGCCCCCTCCTCCCCCAGCCACTTGACGAAGCCCACGGAGTTGCCGGTGTAGGGGCTGGGCTCGGTCTGGATGAACAGGAAGGTGTCGGTCTCCACGATCTCCGGGGTCAGGAAGCGCACCCCGCGCGCCTGCTGGATGGCCACGTAGTCCTCCAGGCGCGGGCACTTGTAGATGAAGGTCTCCAGCCGGGTGTCGGGCAGGTGGTCGGACTTGGGGCCGCGGTTGTAGGCCCGGAAGGGGTTGTCGCCCCCCTTTCGGCACTGGATCAGGAAGTCGGCCGAGCCCTCCTGCTGCAACAGGCAGGACCGGGCCGAGGCGTCCTCGAAGGCCCCGCGGAAGGCGTAGCCCGTGGTGGCCAGGAACTCCTGCACCGCCGGGCGCAGCCGGTCGGCCTCGGTGTTCACCACCACGCACTCCAGGCCGCCCACCAGGCCGTCCAGGCCGAGCCGGGTCCGCTCCTCCGCCACCCGCGCCACCTCGCGGCGCAGCCGTTCGTCGTCGTTCTTGAAGGGAATCATGACCGGGATCTCCTTGCTTGGTCGAATCCGAGGCGGTCCAGGGCCAGGCGGCGGCGGCCCGCCGCGCGGACGATGCGCTCCAGCTCCCCGCGCCCGGCCAGGCGGCTGCGGGCCAGGCCGCGCAGCAGCTCGTCCACGCGCTCCGAGCCCTCCAGATAGGCCCGCACCACGGCCCCGGCCGGACGCGAGCGCAGCAGGCGCTCGGCCCAGTCCAGGCCCTCGTGGTAGTGCATGCGGGCGGAGATGTGCTTGGCCAGCAGGGCCAGCTGGTGCGGCCGGGGCACGTCGCGCAGCAGGCGCTCGCCGTAGGGCCGGGCCAGGGAGGCCGGGCAGTAGGCCAGCAGGGCCCGGGCCAGGACCGGGTCCGCGGCCGGGTCGGGCACCTCGGCCGCCAGCACCTCGAAGATGCGGTCGGCCAGGGCGTTGATGGCCCGGGAGAGCTCGAAGGAGAGTTCGGTGAGGGGGCGCGTCCCGCCCGCCAGGGCCCGCTCGCGCAGGAGCAGCCGGGCCTCGGCCCGGGCCCGGGCGCGCAGGATGACCAGCAGCTCGCGCACGAACTCGTCCTTGATGGCCAGAAACTCCGACTCCGAGAGCACCAGCCCGGCCAGAATCTCGTAGGAGGAACAGATCACCCCGGTCTTGTTGGCCGAGGACCCGGGCGCCACCAGCAGGCCCCGGCGCTCCAGGCGGCGGCGCGCCTCGTCGGAGATGAAGATGTTGGCCGCCTCCACCATGGCCCGGGCCGTGGGACGGCCCTCGGCGTCCAGGAAGCGCCGCCAGTTGCGCTCGTTGATGGTCTCGGGCCGCCCGCCCGCCGGGATGAACAGGTCCGCGGCCACCTGGTTGTGCAGGTCGTCGCGGCGGCGGACGCCCTCCGGGGTGTCCGCGGGCAGGACAAAGGCCCCGGCCCCGCACAGCCTGCCGGGCCGGAACTCGTGGCAGCGCCCGCCCCGGCGGATGAGGCGCAGAAG
>JBFWIY010000165.1:0-6539 GCA_050255855.1 Desulfovibrionaceae bacterium | reverse complement strand
CCCGGCGCGGCACGGTTCCTGCTGATCCGGCAGGCAAGGAGTACTGCGAAATCATGTCCGATTCCAAGAGATCCCCTGCGTTGTCCCCGGCCGGGCTGACCCGGCGGGGGTTCCTCAAGATGCTCGGGCATACCGGGGCGGCCGTCGGGGCCGTGGCCGGAGCCGTGTCCGGCGGGGCCCTGCTGGCCCCGGCCGCGGCCCGGGCCGCGGGGCTGAACGCCCGCGGCGCCGAGCTGGCCACCCTGCACGACCTGAGCAGGTGCGTGGGCTGCGGGGCCTGCGTGGAGGCCTGCCGCGAGTCCAACGCGGCCAAGTTCCCGGAGCCCGAAACGCCCTTTCCCCGGATGTATCCGGCCCGGGTCAAGGCCGAGGACTTTTCCGAACGCCGCGACGAGGACGACCGCCTCACCCCGTACAACTGGCTCTACGTCCAGTCCTGCACCGTGGAGCACGCGGGCCGGACCTACGACATGAACATGCCCCGGCGCTGCATGCACTGCCAGAACCCGCCCTGCGCCAACCTCTGCCCCTGGGGCGCGGCCGGGCGGGACGCCAACGGCATCGTGCGCATCAACGACCAGGTCTGCCTGGGCGGGGCCAAGTGCCGGTCGGTCTGCCCCTGGAAGATCCCCCAGCGCCAGACCGGCGTGGGGCTCTACCTGGACATCCTGCCCGGCTATGCGGGCAACGGGGTCATGTACAAGTGCGACCGCTGCCACCAGCTGGTGGAGCAGGGCGAGGTCCCGGCCTGCATCGCGGCCTGCCCCTACGAGGTCCAGACCATCGGCCCGCGCCACGAGATCGTGGCCAAGGCCCACGCCCTGGCCGAGGCCATGCACGGCTACATCTACGGCGAGACCGAGAACGGGGGGACCAATACCTTATATGTATCCCCCGTGCCCTTCGAGGCCATGGAGGCGGCGCTCCAGGCCGACCGGGCCATCGACCAGGCCCAGGGCCGCCCGAACCTGAAGCGCTACGGCGACCCCTTCGCCGGGGAGAGCGCCCTGGCCAAGGCCGCGCTCCTGGCCCCGGTGGCCGGGGTGGTGGGCGGGCTGCTGAGCCTGGGCGGCAAGGTGCTGGGCCGCGGGGCGAAGCCCGCCCCCGACGACAAGCCCAGGGACGCCGCCCAGGGCGGGGAGGACGGCCATGACCGCTGATCGTCTCCCCTCCCGGCTCTGGTCGCGGACCTTCATCCTGCTGGCGGCGGTGCTGGCCGTGTCCGGCCTGGCGCAGATGCCCATCTTCAAGCGCTACTACGTGGCCGACCTGCCCGGCCTGGGCTGGCTGGCCGACTTCTGGCTCACCCACAAGCTGCACTACGTGGCCGCGGCCCTGCTCCTGGCCTGGCTGGGCGCGGCCCTGACCCGCTGGTTCGGCGTGTGGCGCGGACGCTTCCGGGTCACGGCCCTGGGGTGGGCGCGCGTGGCCCTGGTGTTCGGCATCGTGGCCACCGGCGCGGTGCGCATGTTCAAGAACCAGCCCGGGGTGGCCTTCGACCCGTTCACGACCATGCTCGTGGACTGGGCGCACCTGGGCCTGGTGGTGCTGTTGGGCCTCGTGGCCCTGGCGGCGGCGATTTCGGGCCGTTCGGCCTATCTGCGGCGGTCCGGGCGCGGGCCGTCCCACATCAACCCGGGAGGAAACACATGAAGGGAGGATGGACACGACTGGTGACGGCGCTGCTGCTGACCGCGGCGCTGGCGGCGTGGTGGGCGGTCCCGTCGGGACGGGCGGCGGTGGAGGGGGCGGCGGGGATCGGAGCCCCGGCCCCGGCGGCGGCGTCGGCGGCGGCGACGACGGCGGCGGAGGCGGCCCAGCCCGCGCCCACGGCGGTGATCCCCAGCGGGGACCAGGCCCCGGGCCGCGAGCTGGCCCAGCAGGCCACCAAGGAGCGGCCCTTCGTCATCACGGCGGACCACTCCAAGTTCAAGGAACTCCAGTTCACCCCGGAGCAGCTCCGGACCATGCGGGGCCCGGAGGTCACCAAGGCCTGCCTCGGCTGCCACAACACGGCGGGCGAGCAGTTCATGAAGACCATCCACTGGACCTGGCGCGACGCCAACGTCCCGCCCGAACAGCAGGTGGGCAAGGGCGGGCTCACGGTGAACAATTTCTGCGTCTCGCTCAAGTCCAACTGGCCCCGCTGCACGAGCTGCCACGCGGGCTACGGCTGGAAGGACGACTCCTTCGACTTCAATGACCAGACGCGCATCGACTGCCTTGTCTGCCACGAGCAGACCGGGACCTACAAGAAGTTCCCCACCATGTCGGGCTTCCCGGCGGCCTACGAGGCCGACCCGGCCGACCCCGGCGTCCAGAAGGGCAAGGTGTTCCCGGAGAACGGGGCCACCTACTACGCCCCGGACTGGAACGCCGTGGCCCAGTCCGTGTCCCGGCCCACGCGCAACAACTGCGGCACCTGCCACTTCTTCGGCGGCGGCGGCGACGGCGTGAAGCACGGCGACCTGGACTCCAGCATGGCCAACCCGGACAAGAACCTGGACGTGCACATGGGGTCCAAGCAGAGCGAGGGCCAGGACTTCGACTGCGTGCGCTGCCATTCCACGGTGGCCCACCACATCGACGGCCGCATGTACGCCACGCCCGCGGCCACGGAGCGCAAGAGCCTGCTGGAGAACGACCTGGGCTCGCGCATCATGTGCGAGAGCTGCCACAGCGCCACCCCGCACCAGCCCGGGTCCAAGCCCAACGACCACACCGACCGGGTGGCCTGCCAGGCCTGCCACATCCCGGCCTTCGCCCGGGTCCTGCCCACCAAGATGCGCTGGGACTGGTCCACCGCCGGGCAGAAGAAGGACGGCAAGCCCTTCAAGGTCAAGGACGAGGCCCTGCACCGGCCCAGCTACGACTCCAAGAAGGGCGACTTCGTGTGGAAGAAGGATGTGGAGCCCGAGTACTACTGGTTCAACGGCTCCATGACCGGCATGACCGCCCTGGACGTCATCGACCCCAGCCGCGAGGTGCGCGAGAGCTGGCCCGTGGGCGACCGCAGCGATCCCAACGCCCGCATCATGCCCTTCAAGATCCACCGCGGGAAGACGCCCTACGACAAGGTGCACAACACCATGCTCGTGCCGCACCTCTTCCCGCTCGGCCCGGACGACAAGACGGCCTACTGGAAGAACTGGGACTGGAACGCGGCCTTTGCCGAGGGCCAGCGCATGGCCGGGCTCAAGTACTCCGGGGAGTACGACTTCGTGGAGACGGCCTGGGCCTACCCCACCACCCACATGGTGGCCCCCAAGGACCAGGCCCTGCCGTGCGAGGCCTGCCACGCCAAGCAGGGCCGCCTGGCCAACCTGACCGGCTTCTACATGCCCGGCCGGGACGCCAGCCTGGCCCTGGACACCATCGGCTGGGGCGGGCTCGTGGCCGCGCTCATCGCCGTGTTCATCCACGCCGTGGCCCGCATGGTCACGCGCGGCCGCAAGGAGGGCTGAGCCATGGTCGAATCCCTGCGCAAGATCTACCTGTACACGCGCTTCGAGCGCTTCTGGCACTGGTTGCAGGCCGTGCTCATCGGCGTCCTGCTCCTCACCGGCTTCGAGATCCACGGGGCGTACCGGCTCTTCGGATTCGAGGAGGCGGTGGAGATCCACAACTTCTGCGGCCAGGCCTGGCTGGTGCTCTTCGTGTTCATCCTGTTCTGGCTGGCCACCACCGGGCAGTGGAAGCAGTACATCCCCACCACGAAGAAGCTCTTCGCGGTGATCCGCTACTACGCCTCGGGCATCTTCAAGGGCGAGCCGCACCCCGTGCCCAAGTGCACGGAGGCCAAGCACAACCCCTTGCAGCGCCTGACCTACCTGGGCATCACCGCGGTGCTGCTGCCGCTCCAGATGATTACCGGGCTGCTGTACTGGCTGTACAACGACTGGGCGCTGTGGGGCCTGAACTTCCTCGGGCTCTCGTTCATCGCCTTGGTGCACACCCTGCTGGCCTTCGCCATCCTCATCTTCGTGGTGGTGCACGTGTACATGACCAGCACGGGCCACACCATCACCGCGCACCTGGCGGCCATGTTCTCCGGCTGGGAGGAAGTGGACGAGACCTGCGAGGTGCAGGAATGGGAGCGCCGGGGTGGCCGGGAGCCTTCGGCCTGAGGCGGAGGATGCAACCGACGGCCTGAACCGGGTCTGCTCCGCGCACCGCGGGGTCCGGCGCAGTCTCCACAACAAACGAGGGGGCCCCAGGGGCCCCCTCGTCGTTTTCGGAACGTCGGCGGGAAGGTCGGCGGGACTCAGCCCTCGCCCAGGCCCAGACCGGGCCGCATGACCTGCCCGGTGAGCGGGGTCTCGTAGCCGCCCAGCTCGCGCACCCGGGCCTGGAAGGCGGGCGAGCGCACCACGGCGAGCAGGGCCAGGATGCGCGGGTCCTCCAGGTGGGCGTTCGGGATGACCAGGTCGTAGCGCTCGCGCGCGAGCGGCACGAAGTCCAGGCCCAGGGCCTTGGCCGCGGCCAGGATGCCCAGGCCGCAGTCCGCCGTGCCGGAGCTCACGGCCACGGCCACGGCCATGTGGGTGTGCTCCTCGCGGTCGTAGCCCGTCACCGCGCGCGGGTTCACCCCGGCCACCTCGAGATGGTGGTCCAGCAGGATGCGCGTGCCCGCGCCGCGCTGGCGGTTGACGAAGCGCACCTCGGGCCGGCCCAGGTCCTCGGGCCCGGCCACGCCCTTGGGGTTGCCCGGGGCCACGATGAGCCCCTGGTGGCGGATGGCCAGGTTCACCAGGGTCACGGGGACCCCGCCCAGGGCCTTGTCCAGGAAGGGGAAGTTGAAGTCCCCGGTCTCGGGATCGAAGAGGTGGCTGCCCGCGAACAGGGCCGCGCCCCGCGCGATGGCGGCCAGCCCGCCCATGCTGCCCACGTGGCTGGACACCAGGTGATACGGCTCGGCCCCGCCGTCCTCCGGGCCCATGAGGGCGTCGGCCAGCAGGTCCAGCAGGTTGTCGTGGCTGCCCACGTGCACCAGCACCCGGGCCAGGTCGGCCTCGTCGCCCAGCAGCTCGGCCATGACCTCGGCCCCGGCCTCCAGGCCCTCGGAATTGGCGGGCAGGCGGGTGACGGCCTGGGCGCGGGTCAGGCTGGTGATGACCCCGGCCCCGCGCGCCAGGGGGGCGGCGATGTTGCGGCCGTCCACCTCGCCCACGGCCAGGCGCACCAGCTCCTCCATGCCCGGCCGCGAGGGGACCTTGCGGGCCAGGACCACCGGGACCCGGGGCCGCGCGGGCGCGCTGCGGCGGCCCAGCCAGGCCGCCACCGGGGCCAGCACGTCCTCCAGGCAGACCACGGCGCTCACCGGGTAGCCCGGCGCGCCGACGAGCAGTCGGCCCTCCCGGCTCACCCCGGCCAGGGTGGGCTTGCCGGGCATCACCGAGATGCCGTGCACCAGCACCTCGCCCACGGCCTCGAAGGCGGCGCGGGTGTAGTCGCGGCTGCCCGCGCTGGAGCCCGCGCCCACCACCACGCCGTGGCAGCCCTCGGCCAGGGCGGCCCGGATGGCCGCGCTGATGGCCTCCAGGTCGTCCCGCACGGGCGGGCGGCAGACCGGCTCCACCCCCCAGCTTCGCGCCAGGGCGGCGAAGACCTGGGAGTTGGACTCGATGACCTGGCCCGGGCCGGGCTCGGGCCGGTCGCGGAAGTCCAGGACCTCGTCCCCGGTGGGGAGAAAGGCCAGGCGCACCCGCTCCCAGACCTGGAGTTCGTAGACCCCGGCGGCCAGCAGCGCGCCCACGTCGTAGGGCGTGAGGCGGCGGTTGCGCGGGATGAGCAGCTCCGTGGCCACGATGTCCTCGCCCACGCGGCGCACGTGCTGGTAGGGAAAGGCCGGGGCCTCGATGGCGGCGCGGCCGTCGGGCTCGAAGTGCACGTGCTCGATCATGACCACCGCGTCCTTGCCCGCGGGCAGGGGGTTGCCGGTGTTCACCGGCACGAACCCCGCCCCGGGGTCCAGCAGGACCGGGCGGTCCTCCCGGGCGGCGAAGGTGGCCTCGCTGTACACGGCGATGCCGTCCATGGCCGCGGCGTGGAAGGTGGGCGAGCTGGCCCGGGCGAAGACCGCCTCGGCCGTGACCCGGCCCGCGGCCTCGTGGCTGGGGATGGTCTCGGGCCGCACCAGGGCGGTGCGGTCCAGCCGGGCCTTGAGGGCGGCCACGGCCTCGGCCGGGGGCACGGTGGAGAGATAGACGTTGCGCTTGGGCATGCTGTGGCCTCGCTTCGGGAACGGCTAGCGCCGGAACTCCCCGTTTTCGTAGATGACCAGGCTGGAGCCGTCGGTCAGCTCCGCGGTGACGGTCTTGGGTTCGGTGTTCACCAGGTCCCAGTGCAGGGCCGAGTCGTTGAACCCGAGGCGCTCCTTGGCCGCGCCGTCCAGCTCGCTCTGGTCCCCCGCGTAGGTGTCGGAATAGGACGCGCCCACGGCCACGTGGCAGTTGCCGTAGGTCCCGCCGAAGTTCTCGTCGAACAGGGTGTTGGCCATGAAGGCGTCGATGCGCGAGAAGCGCCGGTCCGTGAGGGAG
>JBFWIY010000164.1:0-6552 GCA_050255855.1 Desulfovibrionaceae bacterium | reverse complement strand
TGAAGTTGCGCCCGGTGAGCTCGCTGATGAACTTGTTGAGCACGTGCTGGTCGACGTTCTTGAAGTCCATGCTGTTGGTCCGGGGCGGGGGCGGCGGGGCGGCGGCCAAGTCGGGGATCGGAAACATCCCCGCCAGCAGCAGCGCGAGCAGTATCGGCCTGAGCAGTCGCATCTTACTTCCCCGTCAGGATAAGAAGCAGTTTCATCGGCTTGCCGTCCCGGAGGAGGTCGACGGGCACCTGGTCGCGGTCGAGCAGTTTGAACATCTGGAGCGGATTGACGTTTTGGGTGACGGACTGGCCGCCCACCGCCAGGATGACGTCGTCCTTCTGCAATCCAGCCTTACTAAACACACTGCCCGCGCGCAACTGCCGGACCCAGAGGCCCTCCTGGTTGCCGCGCTTGGCCACGGCGAACTGGATGTCCCGGGCCAGGGCGTCCAGGTCCTGGGCCTTGGCCTTGAGCTCCGCCCGCGAGAGCATGGCCCGCGCCTCGCCCTGTTTGGCGGCGATGGGCTTGTCCGCCACGTCGATGAGCAGGAGCTGCTGCTGGTTGCCCTGCTGCAGCACCACGGCCCGTCGCTGGATCTCGATGATCTTGAATCCGGCGATGGCGTCGCCGACCTTGAGCAGCTTCTGCTCGCTCCCCTCCAGGGTCACGGCGCGCGACCAGGCGGGCACGTCGGACAGCACGGTCCCCAGCAGCTTGACCTTGCCGAGGTTGGCCACGGGCAGCTTGTCGATGCCCGGCGGCTTGGGCGGCGGCTTGGGCTTGGGCTTGGGCGGCAGGGCCGCCTTGAACAGGTTCCGGTCCGTGATGGCGTTGAAGGCCGCCAGGGGCGGGATGGAGACCCCCTGGGCCGTCTGCTCCTGGGCCTCCATGGGCTCGGGCAGCATGGGCAGCCCGGGCCGGGCCGCCAACTGCGCCGCGGCGCTCGCCAGGAAATAGGCGCTCAGGGTGACGACCAGAAAGGTCATCCCCCACTGCGGGACGCGCCCGAAATTCCCCAACTGGCCTAGTCTGGGCATTTGTTGGCTGCTTTGTACCGCTCGATGGCCTCGCAGAACCCCAGGTCGCAGGCGCGCTGCAGGTCGGCGCAGCCCTTGTCCTCGTTGCCGAGCAGGTAGTTCAGTTCGCCGCGGTTGATGTAGGCCTCCGGAAAGCTGATCTGGTGCGCCAGGGCCCGGGTGTAGTCCTGCACGGCCTCCTCGTACTTCTGCTGCGACTGGCTGCCGTAGGCGCGATTATAGTAGTAGACCGCATTCGTGGCGTCCAGCTGGATGGCGGCGTTGATGTCCGCCATGCCCCCGGCCTGGTTCCCCTGGTGGAAACGGCACAGCGCCCGGTTGGACAGGGCGTTGGCCTTCTGCGTGGTGTCGGAGGTCTGGTCGATGAACCGGGTGAACCCCTGCTCCGCATCGCTCCACAGGTTGCTCTTCTGGGCGGCGTAGGCCCCCATGAACAGAGCGTCCAGGGCGGACGGGTCCAGGGCCGAGGCCTGCTGGAAGAACCCCAGCGCGATCTCGTTCTCGTTCAGGAACAGGTAGGCGACCCCCTTGCCGTACAGGGCCCTGGCGTTCCGAGGCGCCAGCTGCAGGGCGCGATCGAAGAAATCGATGGCCTTTTCCTGGTTGTCGAGCTTGATCTGGGCAAAGCCCATGTTGACCACGTAGTCCGCGTTCTGCGGCGCCAGGAGCGAGGCGCTCTCGAAGGCGTCCAGGGCCTCCCCGGCCTTGCCCTCCTTGAGCAGCAGCACGCCGAGGTTGTTCATGTAGCGATGATTGGCCGGGTCCTTGGCCAGCAGCGTGCGATAGAGCCCGATGCTCCGGGGGAACTCGCCCGCCTCGTAGGCCCGCACCGCATCCAGGTCGATGGACTCCACCTGGGCCGGCTCCAGGGGCGTCCCCTGGGACGCGGACCGCAAGGCGCATCCGGCTCCCAACGCCGCCAGCAGGACCACCGCCGCAACTCCGAATCGTTTCATGGGCGCAACTTCAGTTAGTCGTTGAAATCGTCAAACTTCGCCATTCCCTTCCGGTATTCCACATCCCGCAGCACCGGGCTGACCAGCAGGCTGTACAGCTCGTCGTTGACCCGGAGCCGGACCAGGGCGGGGGGCGCGATGCCCCGCCGGCTGACCACCAGCTCCTGGCCGATGCGCTGCTTCTTCCCGGCGAAGGCGATCTCCTGGAACACCACGGAGGGCGGCAGGTCCAGGGCCTTCTCGTCGTCCTGGGCGGCGATGCTCGTCCTTCCGAACCGGAGCGTCACCGCCTGCCGGGTGAGTTTGGCATAATTCCGCGCCTGGTCCAAGGCCGAACCCACGCACTCCGCGGCCGCCTCGATGCCGCTCTTCCGAACGCCGAGGTCCATGCTCGGGGCCACGAGGGCGGCGGCGATGGCCACGACCATCAGGACCACCGCCAGCTCCAGCAGGGTGAACCCGTTGGCCGCCGGATCAGTTGATTTCCCAACTGTTGACATCGGCATCCCCTTCCGCGCCCCCGGCCACGCCGTCCGCGCCATAGGACATGATGTCGAACTTCCCGTGCTTGCCCGGCGAGATGTAGACGTACTTCCCACCCCAGGGATCCAGGGGCACCTTGGGCAGATAGCCGGACGACGAGTAGTTCTTGGGCGTCCGCCCGGTGCTGGGCTTGTGCACCAGCGCGTCGAGTCCCTGTTCGGTGCTCGGGTAGAACCCATTGTCGATATAAAACTTCTTCACGGCCGTCGAGATGGATTCGATCTGCATCTTGGCCTTGACCACCCGCGCCTTCTGCGGTTCGTCCATGAACTGCGGCACGATGAGTCCCGCCAGAACGCCGAGGATGACGATGACCACCATCAGTTCGATGAGGGTGAAGCCCTCGCTGGCCCTCTGCGCCCAATGCTTCCTGTCCGTTCCGCCCGAAAAAGCCATGCCAGCCTCCTGTCGGTTTATCGGGGAATCGAGAGTCGGTAGGCTGTGCCGTTGATCTCGAACACCACAAAATCCTGACCGATCGTCTTCACCTTTGCAACGTCTACCGTGTCGCCCTCGTGGACGACTTCCGAATTGACCACCGCCACCCGCTGGGCCGGGTCCTCGGTCCAGGCGATGGCGTCGATGACGAACCCCTGGAGGACCGGGTGCGCCGCGCCGTCGGGCAGGCCGGAGCCGTCCGGGACCGCCGCGCCCACAGCGCCGGAGGCGTCCAGGGCCGCCGCCTCGTCCAGGGCCGCGCCCAGCCCGTCCCGGACCGCGCCGGACCCGTCCCGGACCGTCCCGGCCCCGGACCCGGTGGCGTTGGAGGCCCCGGCGGGCTCCCCTGCGCCGTCCGGCGCAGCGCCCAAAAGAATCTGCGGGGTCTGGCCCTCCCCGGTTGCCTCCAGCGTGGCGTTCTCCGCCTCCGGCCCGGCTATCCCCGGCCCGGCCATCTCCGGCCCGATCATGCCCGGTATGGCGTTCTGCGCCTCCGGCCCGGCCATCTCCGGCCCGATCGCGCCCGGCGTGGCGTTCTCCGCCTCCGCCCCGGCTGCCTCCGGCCCGATCCCCACCGGCAACGGCGGCCCGCCGTCCACCTTCGCCGTGACAAAGGGGGCCTCGGCCTCGCCCGCCGTGCCCCCCGACCAGGGGACCCAGAACACCAGCGCCGCCAGCGCCGCCGCGACGAGAAACCCGCCGCCCGCGGCCCAGTAGAGCCGCCTCGGCCGCGCCTCGGGCCGGCCGGACTCCAGGAACAGCCCGCTGTTGACGGACTCCCGGCAGATCTCCTCCACCAGCTCCGGGGTGACGACCGTCTCGCCCTTGAAGGCCAGGGCGTCCAGGGCGTGGGCGCAGACGTGATTGATGAGCCGGGGCAGCCCGCGGCTCGCCCGCCAGATCCGCTCCACCGCCGCGCCGGAAAAGGACACCTTTCCCTTGAGCCCGCCCTTCTCCAGCTTGAACTTGATGTACTTGCCCGTGTCGTCCAGCACCAGGGGCGAGAGCTCGCAGCGCACCCCGATGCGCTGGTTCAGGGCCTTCATCTCCTCGCTGCCCAGCAGCTCCAGGATCTCCAGCTGCCCCACCAGGAGGATCTGCACCAACGGCCCGTCGTCGGCCCGGAGGTTGGAGAGGATGTGCACCAGGCTCAGGTGCTTCTTGGTGAGCAGGTGGCTCTCGTCGAACACCAGCACCGGCCGCATGCCCACCTTCAGCAGCTCGCGGAAATGCTGCTCCAGCAGCCGGACGCAGTCGTTGATGGAGCTGAGCCCGGCGCGCGGCAGGCCGAACTGCTCGCAGCAGGAATACACCTGCTCCAAGGCGGTCTGGTAGGGGTTGCCCAGCTCGGCGAAGACGAAGGCGTCGGACAGATAGCTCTGGATGAACCAGGAGACCGAGGTCTTGCCCACGCCGATCTCGCCCGTGAGCAGGATCAGCCCGCAGTTGGACTCCAGCCCGCGCACGATGCGGTGCACGCACTTCTTGTGGCTGACGGACGGGAAGAACTCGAACTGCTTCGACGAATCCCCGAACGGATTGATCCTGGTCCTGGTGGGCACGGCGACTCCTGGCCTAGCCGGCTCGCTGGAGCGTCATCTGGACATTCAGGTTCTTGGCGTCGTCCTTGGTGATGGTGATGGTCTTGACGAAAATCTCCCGCTTCTGGACTTCGAGCCCGTACAGGAAGCGCACGAACTCGTGCAGGGTGATCCCCTTGAAGGCCACGTGGACCACCTCCACCGTGCTCCCGTCCTCGCGCATGGAGTCCTCGGGGCGCACGTAGTCGATGCGGTTGTTCAGCTTGTGCCCGCCGATGGTCTTCTGCACGTAGGAGAACAGCGGCTCCTTGAGCACCACCGAGGCGGCGTTCCCGGCCGAATCCATCAGGGCCTTGTAGCGCCGGGTCTGCTCCAGGGTGTCCAGGTAGTCGACCCGCGCCGCCGCCACGGCCCGGTCCATGGCCCGCAGCTTGCGCTGCAACGGGACCATCGCGGCCACCACGCAGGCCGCCACCACCAGGACCGCCAGCCGCACCCGGGCCTTCCGGTCCAGCTGGGCAAGGAAGGCGAACCCGCTCACCGCACCACCTCCAGCTCGAACCGGATCCGCTTGGACTGCTTGTCGGCGATGGCGTTCTTGACCTTCACCTCCGCGAACTTCTTGGTCTCGTCCAGGGCCTGGCGCACGGCGTCCACATCGCCCATGCTCCGGGCCTCCCCCTGGATCTCGATGCTCCGGCTGTCCTGGCTCAGGTTGACGATCTCCACGTCCAGGCCGCCCTTGATGCAGGTGCTGAGGTCGCGCAGCGTCCCGATGATGGGCTCGGACCCCGCCGCCCCCGGCCCGGCGTCACCCGAGTCCGTGAACACCCCCATGCGCGCGGCCAGGATGCTCTGGTATTGGGAAATGGCCAGGTCGTCGCCCACGTTGGGCAGAGCGTCCTTGTAGAGCGCCAGGGTGGCCTCCCGCAGCATGGCGAGCTCCCGGCCGCTCCCGGCCAGGGAGGCCCAGACATACCCGCCCCAGGCCAGCGCGAGCACGAGGGCGAACACCCCCACCGTCCGCAGTTCGCGCGCCCAGGGACCTGCGGCGTCGGCCCGGGCGAACTCCTCCTTGCGGAAATCGAACCCCGGGCCGTGCTCCTCGGCGGCGCCGAACCCCAGGGCCAGGCTGCTGCCCCGCATGCCGTCGTCCATCTCCTCGCCCAGGGAGAGGCAGGTCTCCTCCCAGATGTCGAGCCGCCCTTCCGAGAGCCGCTCAAAGGCCTCCCGGAAGCGCTGCACGCGGACGATCTCGCCGCTGACCACGAATCCCGCGGGCCATTCCTCGCCGCCGAGCACCCGGTAGGTCTCGCGCAGCAGCCCCAGCAGGAAGGCCTCCAGATGCTTGTCGAACAACGCCTTGAGTTCGGCCACGGCCGGGCCCTGCGCCGCGGCCGGGCCCAGGACCATGTAGCGCTCCACCGTCTCCCGGGGCTGCTTGGCCGCCCGCGCCACAGCGGCCACGAGCTGGGCCTCCCCCTGGGGCAGGACGGCGAGCCGCTGCACCCGTCCGCCCTCCAGGGCGCAGAACAGCGTCCGCCCCTGGCCGATCTCCAGCCCCACGAGCCGGTCCCGGTCCGCAAAGCGGCCGGCGCAGGCCCGGGCGAAGGCGGCCACGTCCAGGTCGATGCGCTCGATCTCCACGCCCTGGGCCGCACCGGCCTCCAGCAGGGCCCGGATCCGCTCCTTGCGGATGGTGGCCGTGGTGACGAAGGACAGCCCGCCCGCGCGGCCCCCGATGCAGAAATCGGAGAGCGCGTCCCCGGATTCCAGGGGCAGGTCGGACTCCAGCTCAAAGGCCACCATCTGGCCCAGCTGCCGCCGCCCCTGGGCGGGGAACTGGAAGTTCCGCAGCAGGCAGTCCCGGCCGTCGATGGCCAGCACGGCCCGGCCAAAGGGGACGCCCTCGCCGCGGGCATGGTCCAGGGCGGCCTGCAGCGCCTCCGCGTCCGTCTCCACCGCCCGGACGAGCTGCAGCGGCTTGGCGTTCCGCTCCGGCTGCAACAGGAAGTGCATCTTCCCGTCGCTCAGGGTGATGTAGCC
>JBFWIY010000163.1:3729-6563 GCA_050255855.1 Desulfovibrionaceae bacterium | reverse complement strand
CCAGGTATCGGGGAAATATATACCGAACGGACCGTCTTCGACCCCAAATAGGAAGTTTTTGGGGAGGGGGATGGGGGTTCGGGGCAAGGGGGAACCCCCTTTTTTCCCAAAAAGGGGTTCCCCCTTCCCCCGATGCCTCTCTTCTCCCGCCACAAGGAGTTGTCATGGCGTATCAGATCGTTGTCTGTGGGGGCATCGTGCCCGATCCGTTGCAGACCTTGGAGCCGGTGCAGGGCCCGCAGGGCTGGGGGCTCAAGAACGAGCTCATGTTGCCCGCGGTGCTGGACCCCTGGGCCGGGCACGCCCTGTTCGAGGCCGCCAACCTGGCCAAGAACGTGCCGGGCAGCCAGGTCTGGCTGGTGAGCATGGGCCCCAAGGCCAAGTTGCAGCAGGTGATGATGAGCGTGGCCCAGAAGGTGCCCTTCCAGTTCAAGGCCGTGGACGGCCCGGCCTCGGGCTTCACCGACGCGGGCGAGACCGCGGCGGCGCTGGCCGCGGCCATCGGGACCATCCCGGGGCTGGACAAATCGAACCTGTTGCTCTTCGGCGGCTGGGCCTCGGCCTCGCGCGGCACCGGCGCGGTGCTGAGCATGGTGGGCGAAATTCTGGGCGTCACCGAGCAGTTCCAGGGCGTGGACAAGTGCATCGTAAACGCCGACGGGAGCCTGGAGATCCACGAGCGCGTGGAGGGCGGGTCCTGGCAGGTGTCCAAGGTCGCGGGCGCGCCCGCGGTGCTGGGCTGGGCCACGGGCGAGCTGCCCGAGCCGCCGAACAACCCGCAGGTGGGCATGATGAACATGCGCACCATCATGCCCGCGCTCCAGCAGGCCAAGCCCGCCGGGCTGGCCGGGGCCGTGGCGTTTGCCGGGGTCGAGCTGCCCAAGGTGGTGCGCGAGACCCGCGTGGTGAAGGACGCGCCCGTGGAGCAGATCGCCCGCGAGCTGGTGGACTGGATCAAGGGCTAAGGGGGCGAGCACATGGAAAAAATCCTCTTTCTTTCGCCTGTGGAAGCCGACGGGAGCCTGGGCAAGGCCGGGCGCGAGGCCCTCGGCGCGGCCAAAAAGCTGGCTGGCGAGCTGGGCTGCGGGTTCGGCGTGGGGCTGTACGGCGAGACGGTCCAGAGCGCGGCGGACGCCGTGGCGGGCTGCGGGGCCGAGGGCTTTTTCGGCGTGAGCGGGGCCGGGTTCGGCCAGCCGCGCTACGCCACGGACTGCGCGGCCATCGTGGCGCTGACCAAGGCCGCGGGCGCGACCGTGGTCGTGGCTCCGGCCACGGCGCGGGTGAGCCGGGCCATTGCGGGCGCGGCCCAGCGCCTGGGCGGGGCCGTGGACACCAACCTCACCGGGCTCGACGCCGAGAACGGCGCGCCCGTGGCCGAGCGCTGGTTCTACCGCCAGCGCATGCGCGGGACCCTGACCCGGACCGGGCGGCCCTGGCTGCTCACGGTGTCGTCGGGGTGCTTCGAGGCGGTGGACGCGGCCGGTTCCGCCAGCGTGCAGGCCGTGGCCGCGGACGCGGGCGCGGTGCGCACCGAGGTGACGGGGCTCAAGGCCCCGGCCGCGGACCAGCAGACCATCCGGCCGGACGCGGAGCTGCTGTTCGTCACGGGCGCGGGCTGGATGAAGAAGCAGGCCGACGGGGCGACCCACGTGGCCGAGGCGGGCGAGATCATCCTGGGCTTCCTGGGCGCGACCAAGGCGTCCCTGGGCTCCTCCAAGAGCCTGGTGGACTTCGAGGGCGCGGACGTGCTGCCCTTCCTGACGCACCTGCACCAGGTGGGCCAGACCGGCGCGACCCCGCGCCATCCCAAGGGCCTGGCCACCTGCTGCCACGGCGAGGAGCCCCACGTGGTGGGCTGGCGCTTCATCGGGGAGCGGCGGGCCGTGAACCTGGACGCGGGCTGCGGCTGGGCCCACGGCAAGGCCGACGTGCTCTACGTGGCCGACGCCTTCGCCGTGATGAAGAAGGTCAACGAGCTGCTGGGCTAGGGGCGGCGGCTTCCGGATATCAAGGGTCAAAAGCCCCGGCCGGGACGCCCGACCGGGGCTTTTGCTTGCCTTTTTTCCGATCGATCACTATTTTGTTTTACGATCACCGCATCGATGGAGGCCGCCATGGAGACCGTGAAGGTGTCGAGCAAGTATCAGATCGTGATTCCCAAGGAAATCCGCGAGGCCATGGGCATCCGGCCGGGGCAGCGGCTGCGGGTGTTCGCCGTGGGCGACCTGCTTCAGTACGCCAAGGAACGGCCCATGCAGGAGCTGCGCGGCATGTTCCCGGGCATGGACACGACCATTGAGCGCGACGAGGAGGATCGGGTGTGAACCTGGTGGACTCCTGCGGCTGGCTGGAATACGCGGCCAGCGGGCCCAATGCGGACTTCTTCGCCCCGGCGCTGGCCGATCTGCGCGCCCTGGTGGTCCCCACCGTCTGCCTCTACGAGGTCTACAAGCGCATGACCCAGCTGGAGGGCGAGGCCGCGGCCCGCACCGTGGCGGCCTTCATGCACCAGGGGCGCGTCGTGGCCCTGGACGCCCCCGTCGCCCTGCTCGGGGCGCGCCTGTCCCTGGCCTACCGCCTGCCCATGGCGGACAGCCTGATCCTGGCCACGGCCCGGGCCCACGAGGCCGTGCTCTGGACCCAGGACGCCCACTTCCGCGGCGTGGACGGGGTGCGCTTCGTGGAGCGGGCCGAAGGCTGAGGCCTGCCCTTTTCCCCATGGACTACGTCGGCCGCATCATCCGCCCGCCCTCCGAGGCCGAGAGCCTGCTGGTGCAGGTCACGGTGGGCTGCTCCCACAACAAGTGCGCCTTTTGCGGGGCCTACAAGGACAA
>JBFWIY010000163.1:0-3629 GCA_050255855.1 Desulfovibrionaceae bacterium | reverse complement strand
CCCTTTTCCCCATGGACTACGTCGGCCGCATCATCCGCCCGCCCTCCGAGGCCGAGAGCCTGCTGGTGCAGGTCACGGTGGGCTGCTCCCACAACAAGTGCGCCTTTTGCGGGGCCTACAAGGACAAGCGCTTCGCCATCAAGGACCCGGCCGTGGTGGCCCGCGACCTGGACGAGGCCGCCGCATGCGAGCCCGACACCCGGCGCGTGTTCTTGTGCGACGGCGACGCCCTGATCCTGCCCCAGGCCCGGCTGCTCGGCCTGCTGGAGGCAATCCGGGCCAAGCTCCCCCGGGTGCGGCGGGTTGCGGCCTACGCCAACGCCAAGGCCGTGCGCCTGAAAAGCGACGCCGAGCTGCGGGACCTGGCCGCGGCCGGGCTGGGCAGGGCCTACCTGGGCCTGGAGTCCGGGTCCGACGCGGTGCTGGCCGCCATGGGCAAGGGCTCGGACGTGGCCCAGCAGGTGGAGGCGGTGCAACGGCTCAAGGCCGCGGGGATCAAGGTGAACGTCACGGTGCTGCTGGGCCTGGGCGGGGACGGCGCGGGGGAAGACGGCTGGGAGGCCCACGCCCGGGCCACGGGCCGGGCGCTCACGGCCATGGACCCGGACCAGGCCGCGGCCCTGACCCTGATGCTCATCCCGGGCACGCCGCTCTTCGCCGCGGCCCAGGCCGGGAGCTTCCGGCTGCCCGGGCCCGCGGGCATGCTGCGCGAGCTGCGGCTGCTCCTGGCCGAGACCGACCTCAGCCGCGGGCTCTTCCTGGCCAACCACGGCTCCAACTATTTGCCGCTGGCCCTGCGCCTGCCGCGCGACAAGGCCGCGGCCCTGGCGCGCATCGACGCCGCCCTGGCCGGACGCGTGCCGCTCACGCCGGAGTCCCGGCGTCGCCTGTAGGGGGAAAAATCGCCGATTCGGGGCCGATTCGGGGCCGGTTCAGGCTCAGGCCCCCGCCCGCCGCTCCCGGAGCAGGTCCAGCACCCGGCCGGTGAGGGACTGGAACTCCGGCTTGGTGACCTGGGCGTCGGCCTTCACCGCCTCGCCCTTGTGCTGGAGCCCCTTGGAGATGAGCGAGGAGAACAGCACCACGGGCACCGCCCGCAGGGCCTCGTCCTCCTTGATGCGCCGGGTCAGCGTGTAGCCGTCCATGCGCGGCATCTCCACGTCGGAGACCACCACGTCCAGCAGGTCCGTCACCGGCCGGCCGGTCCGCTCGGCCTCGGCCTTGAAGGCGGAAAGCCGCTCCCAGGCCTCGCCCCCGTCGATGCACAGATCCACCTGAAAGGCGGCCTTCTCGAAGTTCGATTTGAGCAGGGCGCGCACCGGGGTGGAGTCGTCGGCGATGAGGGCGCGCAGGGGCCGGTCCGCCGCGGGCGCGTCGGACAGGTCCGGGGCCTCGCCCTGGAGGTCCGCGGCGTAGTCCGGGTTCAGCTCGCCCAGGGCCCGCTCCAGGTCCAGGATCAGGGCGAAGCGGCCGTCGAGCTGCACCGTGCCGGTGATGCAGTTGCCCGGCATGTCGGCCACCACGTGGCTGGGGGGCTCGATGTCCCGCCAGTTGACGCGGTGGATCTGCGTCACCCCCGAGACCAGGAACCCGGTGATGGCGTTGTTGAACTCGGTGACGATGATGGGCTCGTTGCGCGTGGGCTCGCGCTCCATCTCCAGCCACACGGCCAGGTCGATGACCGGCAGGATGAGGTCGCGCAGGGGGATGGCGCCCAGAAAGCTCGGGTGCGGGGCCGAGGGCGAGGGGGCCAGGCCCGCCGGGGCCTCCACCACCTCCAGCACCTTGGCCACGTTGACGCCGAAGTGGTGGGCCAGGGGGCCCGCCGGGGTCTTCTGGTTGACGAAGAACTCGATGAGTTCGAACTCGTTGGTTCCGGTTTCCAGCAGAATGTCGTGCCTGGCCATGGGGCGGGCTCCCGGGGATGGTGATCGGATTCTTTACCCCATAGCCGAAAGCGCGCCGCAGGAAAAGGGCGTGAGCCGGAGGCGGCGGGATTTTTCCCCGCGGGGGGCCGGGCGGCCGGAAATCAGGACGAGGCGGCGGCGGAGGCCTCCGCGCCCGGGGCCACGGAGATCATGTCCCACTGCAGGGGCTCCTCGTGCTGCACCGGGCAGTTGAGGGTGGCGCCCACCACCTCGTCCCAGTGCACCGGGGAGACGCCCACCTTGGGGCTGCGGGTGGTGAGGTCCGCCTCGGCCAGCACGTGGCCCGCGGGCAAATCACGCGAGAACACGATGCACTTGCGCAGCTTCTTGGCCGCGCCCTGCTCCTCGGGGAAGACCTTCTTGCCCTTGACGGCCACGGCGCGCTCCACCTCGCGGATCATGCCCGCCATGACCCCGAACTCGTCCAGGGTGAGGGAGGCCTTGTGGTCCGTGCCCTTCATGGTCTTGTCCAGGGTGACGTGGCGCTCCACCACGCAGGCCCCCAGGGCGGCGGCGGCCACGCTGGGGCCCAGGCCGCGCTCGTGGCCGGAGTAGCCCACGGGCAGGCCGTACCGCTCGCGCAGGCTCTCCATGGCCGGCAGGGCGATCTGCTCGTCCGGGCAGGGATAGGAGCTGTTGCAGTGCAGCAGCACCACGTTGTCGTGGAAATTGCGCAGCTCGGCCACGGCGGTGTCGATGTCCTCGAAGCTGCTCATGCCCGTGGAGAGGATGACCGGCACGCCGTTGCGCCCGGCGGCGCGCAGCAGGGGCACGTTCACCAGGTCGGCGGAGCAGATCTTGAGCACGTCCACGTCCAGGCCGAGGATCTGGTCCAGGCTGGGCAGGTCCCAGGTGGAGGCGAAGAACACCAGGCCCAGGGACTCGGCCAGCTCCTTGAGCTCGGCCATCTGTTCGATGGAGAGCTCCAGGGCCAGGCGATGCTCGCCGTAGGTGGGGCCGAAGCTGTTGACCCCGGTATAGGGGGCCTCGCGCCCGGCACGGGTGAGCAGGGCCTCCACGTCGCGCTTCTGGAACTTCACGGCGTCGGCCCCGGCCGCTGCGGCCCGGCGGACCATCTCGCGCGCCAGCTCCATCTCGCCCTGGTGGTTGTTGCCGATCTCGGCGACCAGAAAGCAGGGGCATCCGTGTCCGATGGCCCTGCCCGAACGCAGCCGGATGAAGTTGATGCGCTTAATCATTTAGAGTCTCACGATCTCGAAGCCCTTCGTTTCGGAAAGGGGCTGAAGTTGCAGATAGATCTCATCCTGATGCCCGAAGGAGGTGATGATGACCGCATCGCAGTCCACCTGCTCCAGCAGGTTGGAGGCGCAGATGACGTGGCCGTGGAAGATCTTGCCGTGCTTGGCCGGATCGTTGTCCAGGAGCATGAGGATCTTGGCGTCGGTGTCGCGCATGGCCGAGAGCACCACCTCGCAGGTCTCGGACGCGCCGAAGAGCACGTAGCGCTTCTTGCCGCGCTCCTGGAGCTGGCCCACCTTGCGCCGGATGAAGCGCTTGATGTTGCTGTAGAGCTGGATGGTCTCGCAGGAATAGTCGGAAAACAGACGGCGGCGGTACTCCTCGCCCCGGCCGGTGAGCACGTAGCGGTAGCTCTTGCCGTTCACCGGCAGGTACTGGAGCATGTTCTGCTCCTGGAGGCGCTTGAGGTACTGGTTGATCATGGCGCCGGAAAGGTTGAGC
>JBFWIY010000162.1:0-6567 GCA_050255855.1 Desulfovibrionaceae bacterium | reverse complement strand
CTGCGGTACCACGCCCAGCTCGGGGAGGGCGCTCATAAAGATGGGGGTGGGGAATGAAGGAAGATCGGTGTCTGATCGTTTCTCCTGTCGCCATTCATCGCAATGCTGTGGTCCATGGATTTTACGGTGGAGAGCTGAACGTCCCCGAAAAGCTGGCCCTGATCCACTCCGAGGTGTCCGAGGCGCTGGAGGCACACCGCAACAGCATCCCCGAAGGCGCGAAAGGCTGCATGTCCGAAGAGCTGGCGGATGTGGTTATTCGGGTTTTTGACCTGTCCGAGGCGCTGGGTCTGGGTATCGTCGAGGCTGTGGCCCGCAAGTGTGAAATCAACAAGTCCCGGCCGTGGAAACACGGCAAGCTGTATTGAGGAGGGGGGTGAACGATGGACGACGTTCCGGAAAAACGGGTGCTGCTGGACGGCGAGGGGGTCGAACTGGAGAGCGGCATCCCCTTCAGCCTGGAGTGCTGCCGGTGTGGCCTGGTGCATCGCGTGGTCATCGTCAGTCAGGACGACCAGTCGATAGGGCTGGCCATGCGCAGGGAGGCCGTCGAGGGGACGGGGCGGGAATTGGAAGGCGATGTCCCCCCGGGGGTCCTGCTCACGCTGCCCGCGTTGCGGCGCGTCCTGCTGGGGGCGTCGCAACGACTTTGGGTGTCGCAGGCCCTTGGGATTAGCCAGGACCGGCTGTACGCCCTCGTCGCCGAGCTGGAGCGCGAGGTGGCGGCGGACGCGGACAGGACGGAGGATGATGAGCTCCGGGAAACCGAGGGGCTGTGCCGGAGGGGTGGCGCGTGAGCGGGCTCATCGTGGACCTGTTCGCGGGCGGGGGCGGGGCGAGCACGGGGCTGGAATGGGCCCTGGGGCGGCCGGTGGACATCGCCATCAACCACGACGCCGAGGCTCTGGCCATGCACCGCGCCAACCACCCCTACACCCGGCATCTGTGCTGCAACATCCTGGAGGTGGCCCCGCGCATGGCCACGGGTGGGCGGCGCGTGGCCGTGCTGTGGGGATCGCCCGACTGCAAGCATTTCTCCCGCGCCAAGGGTGGGCGGCCGCGCGACCAGGCCATCCGGTCCCTGGCCTGGGTGGTGGTGCGCTGGGCCGAGGAGACGCGGCCGACCGTGATCTTCGTGGAGAACGTGCCCGAGTTTCTGACCTGGGGGCCCTTGGATCACGAAGGCCGGCCCATCGAGTCCCAGGTCGGCAACACCTTCCGGGCCTGGGTCCGGCGGCTGCGGCGGCTGGGCTACCGGGTGGAGTGGAGGGTGCTCATGGCGGCGGACTACGGGGCGGCCACCTCGCGGCGGCGGCTTTTCGTGGTGGCCAGGGCGGACGGTGCGCCGGTCTGGCCCGAGGCCACCCACGGGCCCGGGCGGCTGCGGCCCCACCGCACGGCGGCCGAGATCATCGACTGGGGCGACCCGGCCCCCTCCATCTTTGTCCGTAAGAAGCCCCTGGCCGTCAAGACCCAGGCTCGGCTGGCCAAGGGCATGGGCCGGTACGTTTTCGGCCCGGGGGAGCCGTTCATCGTAGTGAACACGTCGGGCCACGCGCCCTCCGGCCTGGAGCGCCCTGTGCCCACCGTGACCACGGGGCGGCAGCACCTGCTGGTGGGGCCGACCCTGGTGCAGACCGGGTACGGCGAGCGGCCCGGCCAGGCCCCGCGCGTCCCGGGGCTGGACAAGCCCCTGGGCACGGTGGTGGCGGGCGGGGTCAAGCACGGCCTGATGACGCCCGTGGCCGAGCTCGTGGGGCCTGCCGGGGATTCCGGATTCTCTTCCGACTTGGCCGAGGCCTCGGCGGCCTGGGTGGTGAAGCACTACGGCGGGGTGACGGGCCACGGCCCGGCCCGGCCTCTGGGCGCGGTCACTGCCGTGGACCACCACGCCGTGGCCACGGCCCTGCTCAAGCTGGGGGGCACGGGCACCTCGGCCCGGGCGGGCGAGCCCCTGCACACCATTTCGGCCCAGGGCCAGCACCACGGTCTGATGACCGCGCACCTGCTCCGCTACTACTCTAATGGCGGCCAGTGGTCGGGCGCGGGGCAGTCCGTGCCCACCGTCACGAGCAAGGCGCGCGTCGGGATCTCGGCGGCGTTCCTGGACCAGTATAACGGATGCTCCCAGGCGCAGCCCGTGGACGAACCCGCGTCCACTGTGGCGAGCATGAATAAGCTCGGCCTAGTGGACGTGGCCCTGGAGCTAGGCGGCCGGTACGAGCAGACCCGGGCCTGGCTGCGGCGCTGGAAGGTCATCGGCCCGCAGGACGAGGCCGAGGTGACGGTGCGGGGCGTGGTCTACCGGGTGACGGACATCGGGATGCGGATGCTCCGGCCGCGCGAGTTATACGCGGCCCAGGGCTTCGGGCCCGGGTACATCATCGCCCCGGTCCACCGGGGCAAGCCCCTGGGCGTGACCAGCCAGGTGCGGATGTGCGGCAACTCGGTGCCCCCGCAGTTCAGCGAGGCCCTGGCCCTGGCCAACTGCCCGAGCGAGCGGTGGGTGGAGGACGGCGAGGCGATGGGAGGAACCGACCCCGCCTGAAAACATAAGGACACAACAGGGAGAATCGTATGCGCATGGTCGAACAGGGACACGCGATACTGCACATGGACGGTATTGAGCGGATCGAGCTGGCGGGGCGGACCTGCTACAAGTCTGAGGACAAGATCACGGATGGGTCGGCCCAGTCGTTCGCCCGGATGCTCATCAAGCGCGGGCACGAGGCCATGCTGGAGCACGCCTCGGCCACGGTGAAGTTCATCACCAACCGGGGCGTGACCCACGAGCTGGTCCGGCACCGGGTCGCCAGTTTCGGCCAGGAGTCCACGCGGTTCGTCAACTATGGCGGTGATGATATCGCCTTCATTCGGCCGGTGTGGTGCTCGGAGAGCGTCGTCGGGATTTATGGGGAAGGCGACTTCTGGCCTGGTGAGGACGAGGCGACCGACGAGTTCGTGCGGTCCTGCCTCTCTGCCGAGACCTTTTACAAGGCCATGCTCGGGTACGGCTGGCAGCCTCAGCAGGCCCGCGAGGTGCTGCCCAACTCCCTCAAAACCGAGATCGTGGTCACGGCCAATTTCCGCGAGTGGCGGCACATCTTCAAGCTCCGCGCCGTGGGCGTGACGGGAAAGCCTCATCCCCAGATGCAGGCGCTCATGCTGCCGGTGCTGCGGGAGTTCGCGGAGCGGTGCCCGGCGGTGTTCGGGGACATTTACGACATGCTGCCCGAGCGAGTGTAGCCGTGGCCGTCCCCCGTCCCGTCCTGCGCTACCACGGCGGTAAGTTCCGGCTGGCCCCGTGGATTGTGGCCAACCTTCCGGCGCACGTGGCCTACGTGGAGCCGTTCGGCGGGGCGGCCTCGGTGCTGCTTCATAAGCCGCGCGCCAAGGTCGAGGTCTACAACGACCTGGACGACGAGGTGGTGGGACTGTTCCGGGTGCTGCGCGATCCGGAGGCCGCCGGGCGGCTGCGGGATCTGGTGGCGCTCACGCCGTTCGCGCGGGGTGAGTACGAGGCCGCGTTCGAGCCCTGCGACGAGCCCGTGGAACGGGCCCGGCGGATGCTGGTGCGCTCCTTCATGGGGGTGAGCAGCAACGCGGCCACGCGCAAGGCCCGGGCCGGGTTCCGGCGCAAGCGCATGGGCGAGGTAACGCCAGCGGCGGACTGGTCGAGCTGGCCTGAGGCCGTGGGCTCCATGGTGGAACGGCTGCGTGGCGTGGTGGTCGAGTGTCGGGACGCCCTGGAGGTGATCCGCGCCTACGACGAGCCCGGGGCCCTGATCTACGCGGACCCGCCGTACCCGCGGGAGACGCGTACCTGTCACCACGCGAGCTATCGCCACGAGCTGACGGACCAGGACCACGAGGACCTGGCCAGGGCGTTGCACGGGTTGCGCGGGGCGGCCGTGGTGAGTGGCTACCGCTGCGACCTGTACGACGAGCTCTATGCCGGGTGGCGGCTGGTGAGCCGGGTGGCCAGGGCGGACCGGGCGGCTCGACGGACGGAGTGTCTGTGGATTTCTCCGGGGGCCCGACTGGGACTGCTGGATGTGGGATGACGAGACGGAAGGCGAGGAAGTTCCTGCGGGCGCACGGGTACGCCTTCGATCGCATGGGGAGCAACGGTTGCGCTCGCAGCAGGCACCCGACGTTCATGCGGGACGGTCGGTGCGTGGGAGGTGGGTGATGCCGAGTTGTGACAATCCTCCCCGCCCTAAGCCCTGGGGCGTGTTCGAGGTGGTGGACGAGGCGGGGCGGGTGGTGGAGGTGCACGTGGCCCCGACGGGGCCGGGTGGGGACCTGGCCCCGGGGCACGTGCTGGACGAGATCTGCGTGTGCGGGCCCCGGGTGGAACGGCATCACGGATGCCTGCCGCTGGTGATCCACCGGAAGGAATCGTGAGGAGGCGGACATGGGCGATGGGAGCGGGAGATGGCCCAGGGTGCGGGTCTACGAGTGCATCGAGGACCTGTTCGAGCATCCCGGGGCGGCGGGGCGGAGGGAGGACATGGAGGTGTACCGCGCGGCCGGGGGCGTGGCCTTTCTGGCCGCGGATGGCATGGTCCACGCCTGGTTCGCGCCGGGCTACGACATGCAGCGGCGGTGCCGGGTGCTGGGGCACGAGTTCGGGCACCACCTGGGCGAGGCGGACGAGGCGGCGGCCGACCGCTACGGCGAGGCGGCCGAGTTCGCGGCCTGCGTGGTCGGCCTGATGGAGCGGGGGACGTGGGCGGTGCGGACGCGACGGCCGGTGTGCGCCGGTCCGGAACGGGAGGAGCAGAGATGATGCTGTCGTTCGTGCGGATGGCCCCGGGCCGGGTGGTGGTGCTGGAGATCACCGGAGACATGCCCTGCACCTACCCCGGTCGGCATCGGGCCGTGGGATTTTCCGGGGATGTGGATGTGGTGCGCTGCCCGGGGTGCCAGCGGCAATGCCAGGTCCCGGCCTGCGTGGAGGCCGGGCAGGAGATCGAGACGCTGGCCCCGGGCACGCCCGTGCGGCGGAGCGGCGGGAGCCGCACGGGACTGCTGGGGCTGTGCGGCGGGCCGGGGAAATAGGAGGTTGTGGTGAGCGTTAACCTTGGGAATTGCGTGGTCCTGGCCACCTGCCTCGCGGGTGGATTCCTCTTGGGAGGCGGCGGGCGTTGGGGGCGGTTTGTCGGGGCGCTCGTAGGGCTGGCCGGGCAGGTGTTTTTCTCGGTGTGGTGCTGGATGGGAGGCGATCCGCTGGTGGCCGTGCTCGCGGCGATGGTCGCGGCGGTGTGGGCGTGGCAGGCCTGGCGGGCGCGGCCGCGGTTGCTGGGCATGACCTGGCCTCTGGCGCTGGAACAGGCTCCGGCTACGCGGCCGGGGAAAAAATAGGAGGAAATCATGGGTGATACCACGTTGCGGCTGCTGCGCATGGAGCGCGGCGAGGATGGAGTGTTCGGGGCGTTGGTGGTGGACGGGCGGATGGTCTGCCTGACCCTGGAGCCGCCGGACCTGGGCAACCGGCCTCAGGTCTCCTGCATCCCCGAGGGGGAGTACCGCCTGGAGCGGGTGCGCTCGCCGCGCTTCGGCGACACCCTGCGCGTGGCCTCCGTGCCCGGGCGCACGGACATCCTGATCCACGCCGGGAACACCACGGGGGACACCCACGGCTGCATCATCACGGGCGGGGGGCTGGGGGTGCTGGAGGGGCGGCGCGGCGTCACGGGGTCGCGCCGCGCCCTGGCGGAGCTGATGGAGGCGCTGGAGGGACGCGAGGACATGCGGATCGTCGTGTCCAGCCTGGCGTCCGACGAGGGCGAGGCGTCGGCGTGAGCAAGCGGAATGCGCTGGTGGCGTCAGTCGTCCGCGGGAAGGTGTGGGGCTCTCGCGGACGAATTGGCGTCTTGCTGCTGGGTCTGGATATAATCCAACACGAGGGGCTCCAGGACTCGCTGCGCCTTGTCCCCCCGCGCGGCCAGGGCGACATCCCAGGCCCGCTTGACCCTCGGAGTCACACGGAGTTTGATTTGTTGGGTCTTTTGGTTGGACAAGGGCTAGCCCCTCTGCTTTGTGGTGCCCGCATAGGCATCGCACCAGGCCGCGTACACGGCACCGCACACGGCGTCGGCGTCGGCTTGCCGGAACTTTACGCAATCCACGGCTCTGGCTCCATATTTAACACGACGCTCTCGCAGCCTACGGGCCATGGGGGGGTATGTGCCTATGCACGTGTGCATCATACAGCAGGACGACGGCATGACGTGATAAAGGGGCGGCTTACGCACAGGGTCTCCCTCCTAGCTGGCCATGATACAAAATTCGGACGGGCTCATCGTCTGCCCATCCACGACAAAACGGAACCGCGTGGTCCCGTAGATATTTCCCCCACGGTCGCGGTCGAAGTCGTCCCGGTACTCGGCCGCGAGCTGCTTGGCGATACGGTCGAATCCAGCCGTGGTCGTGGCGGTGCGGGTACGCTCGGTGATCCACTCGCCCTGCGTCACGCTGTACTGATATACGATGATCCTCTTCGTGGACATGGTGCTCTCCTTCTTTTTTTGGGAGGGGGGGGCTTTCGCGGCCCGTTGATCA
>JBFWIY010000161.1:0-6577 GCA_050255855.1 Desulfovibrionaceae bacterium | reverse complement strand
AGCCCGGGGACCTGCCCCTGGTGGTCACCGCCGACGTGGACGGCCGCCAGCAGGCCTTCGAGCGCACCGTGGCCGTGACCCTGGGCCGATACCCGGACCTGGCCGGGGCCGCCGATGTGGCCGCTGTGGCCGATGTCGCCGTCACCCCGGCCGCCGCCCCGGACCCGCAGCAGGTGGCCGGGGAGCGCCGCGCCCTGGCCGCCGCCCTGGCGGGCATCGGGCCCCAGCGCCGCTGGACCCTGCCCCTGCTGGCCCCGGTCCCGGGGGAGATCGCCGTGCCCTACGGCACCCGGCGCGATGCCGCCGCCGGACCCCACCGCCTCGCGGACATCCTGGCCGCCGCGGGCGAGCCGGTGCGCGCCGCGGCCGCGGGGACCGTCACCCTGGCCGCGGAGCACCGCTTTTCCGGCCGGACCGTGGCCATCGACCACGGTTTGGGCCTGTGCACCCTCTACTTCCATCTTTCCGAGACACGCGTTACACAAGGGCAGACCGTGGAGCGCGGCCAGGTCATCGGCCTGGCCGGGGCCAGCGGATCGGCAGCCGGGCCCCTGCTGGGCTTCGGCGCGGCGGTCCTGGGCCGACTGGTGGACCCGGAACCCCTGCTCGGCGGCCCTGCCGACACCCTCACCGGAGAATGACGACCCCGCCATGACCGACACCCCCGCCCCCCGCGGCAACGCCATGAATTTCGAGCAGCGCCTGGAGCGCCTCAAGGCCATCGTGGCCCGGCTGGAGGACGCCGGGCTCCCCCTGGAGGAAGGCGTGGCGCTCTACAAGGAGGGCCTGGCCCTGGCCAAGGCCTGCGCCGACCAGCTCCAGGCCGCGCGCCACGAGATCACCGTGGCGGGCGAAGGCCTGGTGACGGCCTTTGACCCGGACATGACCGGGCCCGCCGCAACCGGAGGAGACGACGGTGATGACCATTAAGCAACAGCTCGCCGAGCGCGCCGCGCCGGTGGAGGCGTATCTCGCCGGGTGCCTGCGGGACCGGGACTTCCCCGCAAACCTGCTGGCCGCCATGGAGTACAGCCTGCTGGCCGGGGGCAAGCGCCTGCGGCCGGTGCTGGTCCTGAGCTTCTGCACCCTGAACCACGGCGACGCCGCGGCGGCCCTGCCCTTCGCCGCCGCCCTGGAGTGCATCCATACCTATTCCCTGATCCACGACGACCTGCCCGCCATGGACGACGACGACCTGCGCCGCGGGCGGCCCTCCAACCACAAGCAGTTCGGCGAGGCCCAGGCCATCCTGGCCGGCGACGGCCTGAACACCGAGGCCTTCACCCTGGCCTGCGAGGCCTGCTCCAAGAACGGCCTGCCCGCGACGGACGTGCTGCGCGCCGTGGCCGCCCTGGCCCGGGCCGCCGGGGCCGCGGGCATGGTGGGCGGCCAGACCATCGACATGGAGCTCACCGGCGCGGCCCTGGCCGGGCGCGAGGTCTCCCTGCCCCAGCTGCGCGACATGCACGCCCGCAAGACCGGCGCGCTCATCACCGCGGCCTGCGTCTGCGGGGCCATCCTCTCCGGGGCCGGGGCCGAGGCCGAGGCCCGGGCGCGCCGCTACGGCCGGGCCGTGGGCGTGGCCTTCCAGATCGCCGACGACATCCTGGACGTGGTGGGCGACCAGGCCCAGCTGGGCAAGCCCGTGGGCAGCGACGAGGCCAAGGGCAAGACCACCTACCCGAGCCTCCTCGGCCTGGAGTCCAGCCGGGTCATGGCGCGCGAGCAGGCCGACCTGGCCCTGGAGCACCTGGCCGCCCACGCCGGGCCCGAGGCCGATTTCCTGCGTGCGCTGGCCCGGTACATCGTTGACAGGGCCTGCTGAACCCACTACGCAGGCCCCAAAGAGTCCCCCTCCATGACCGAACCCATCGATATCCAGATCCTGCCGCGCATCCTGGGCCCGGCGGACGTCCGCGCCCTGAGCGAGGCCGAGCTGACCCGCCTGGCCGCGGAGCTGCGGCAGGTCATCATCCAGCAGACCTCCCGCACCGGCGGCCACCTGGCCCCCAGCCTGGGGGTCATCGAACTCACCCTGGCCCTGTTCCGCGCCTTTGACCTGGACCACGACAAGCTCGTCTGGGACGTGGGCCACCAGGCCTACGCCCACAAGATCCTCACCGGCCGCTACGAGGCCTTCTCCACGCTCCGGCAACTGGGCGGCATCAGTGGCTTTCCGCGCATGATCGAGAGCCCCTACGACCACTTCGGGGTGGGCCACTCCTCCACCTCCATCTCCGCCGCCCTGGGCATGGCCGCGGCCCGCGACCTCAAGGGCGAGGACCACGACGTGGTGGCGGTCATCGGCGACGGGTCCCTCACGGCCGGGCTGGCCTTCGAGGGCCTGAACCAGGCGGGCGACATGGAGCGCAAGCTCATCGTGGTGCTCAACGACAACGAGATGAGCATCTCGCGCAACGTGGGCGCGCTCTCGGGCATGCTCTCCCGCCGGGTGTCCTCGCCGTTTCTGCTGCGCATGCAGGAGTACTTCGACCGGCGCATCAAGGAGCTGCCCGGGGCCTTCGGCGACGAGCTGCGGCGCTGGGCCAAGCGCGGCAAGGACTCCTTCAAGAGCTTCTTCACCTCGGGCATGCTCTTCGAGGCCCTGCGCTTCAACTACGTGGGCCCCATCGACGGCCACAACATCGCCGCCCTCACCGACACCTTCGCGGGCCTGCGCCGCATCGAGACCCCGGTGCTGGTCCACGTCATGACCAAGAAGGGCAAGGGCTACCCCCCGGCCGAGCGCAACCCCACCTATTTCCACGGCGTGGGCAAGTTCGAGCCCGAGACCGGCCTGGCCCGCAAGCCCGCCGGGGCCGTGTACCCGCCCTATACCGAGGTCTTCGGGGCCACCCTGTGCGCCCTGGCCGAGCGCGACCCGGACATCGTGGCCATCACCGCGGCCATGCCCGAGGGCACCGGCACCAGCTGCTTCGCCGAGCGCCACCCGGAACGCTTCTTCGACGTGGGCATCTGCGAGCAGCACGCCGTGACCTTCGCCGCCGGGCTGGCCACCAAGGGGCTCAAGCCCGCCGTGGCCATCTACTCCACCTTCCTCCAGCGCTCCTACGATCAAATAGTCCACGACGTCTGCCTGCAAAACCTCAACGTGAACTTCTTCCTGGACCGCGGCGGCCTGGTGGGCGAGGACGGGGCCACCCACCACGGGGCCTTCGACCTCAGCTACCTGCGCCACATCCCCAACCTGGTGCTCATGGCCCCCAAGGACGAGAACGAGCTGGCCCGCATGATGGCCACGGCCTTCGCCCTGCCCGGCCCGGCCGCCGTGCGCTACCCGCGCGGCACCGGCGTGGGGGCCACCGTGGACCCGGCCCTGGCCCCCCTGCCCCTGGGCCGGGGCGAGCTGCTGCGGCCCGGCAGGGACCTGCTCATCCTGGCCCTGGGCTCCCGCGTCTACCCGGCCCTGGAGGCCGCCATGGAGCTGGAGGCCGAGGGCGTGGACGCCGCGGTGTTCAACGCCCGCTTCGTCAAGCCCCTGCCCGAGGAGCAGATCCTGGAGCTGGCCGCCCGCCACACCCGCATCATCACCGTGGAGGAGAACGCCCTGGCCGGGGGCTTCGGCTCCGCCGTGGCCGAACTCCTGTGCGACCACGACGCCCTGGACGGCAAGCGCCTGCGCCGCCTGGGCCTGCCCGACGCCTTTGTGGAGCACGGGCCCCAAAAGGAACTGCGCATCCGCCTGGGCATCGACAAGTCCGGCATCCAGCGCACCGCCCGGGAACTCCTCGGCCGCCCGGCCGAGCCCGCGGGGCCCCCGTCGTGACCCGCCGCGCCCCGGCCCTGCTCGCGGCCCTGGCCCTGACCCTGCTCCTGGCCCCGGCCCTGGCCGCCTGCGCCGGCCGCGTGGGCGGCCCGTGCAGCTACGAGACCTTCCCGGCCCGGGGCGAGATCGTGAGCGTGGCCCCCGACCCGGACGGCGCGGACCTGATCCTCACCGCGGGCTACGCGGGCCAGCGCGTCACCTACAAGCTCATGGGCGACCCCAACATCCTGGGCATGCGCAACCTGTTCACCATCCAGATCCGGAGCGACGCCCTGGGGGCCATCGATCCCGGGCCCCAGTGGATCGAAAAATACCACGTCTGGCCGGGCAAGCAGTTCAACGTCACCGTCGCCCGCATCACCTCCGGGACCTGCACCCCGGTCATCGCCACCCCCACCGGACTCGACGTCACCGACGACTTCGAGGTGAGCATCCCGGACAACCGCTGACCCGGCCCCGGCCGCCACCCCCGCCCATGCTCCCCGTCAACGACCGCATCGCCATCCCGGACGACGAGATCACCTTCACCACGGCCCGCGCCTCGGGCCCGGGCGGCCAGCACGTCAACACCACGGACAGCGCCGTCACCCTGCGCTTCGCCCTGGCCCGGTCCAAGGCCCTGAGCGTGCTGGACAAGACCATCCTCAAGGGCAAGCTGCGGCGGCGCATCAACGCCAAGGGCGAGCTGCTGCTCACCTGCCGCACCAGCCGCTCCCAGTTCGACAACAAGCGCCAGTGCCTGGAGCGCCTGGCCCGGCTCCTGGCCGAGGCCCTGGCCCCCATCCGCGACCGCATCGACACCCGCCCCACCCGGGCCAGCCAGAACCGCCGCGTCCAGGCCAAGAAGGTCCGCGCCGCCATCAAACGCCGCCGCCGCCCCCCGGGCGACGACGACTGACCCCCGGAGCCGCCATGTCCGACGCCCCCCACCCCCACGACGACGCCCACGACGACGCCCACGAGCGCTTCGCCACCTCGGACGCCATCCTGGACGAGCTGGACCGCACCGAGCTCAAGTCCCTGGTCCACTCCATGCTCTGGCACCTGCGCTGCACCGACGCCTTCTGGTTCATCCAGGTGGAAAAGGAGCACGGCCTCACCGAGGCCGAGGACCTCAACGCCGCGGTCTGGACCAAGATGGGCCAAATGGCCGCCAAGGACATCGTCCAGCGCTTCGGCCCCTTCCCGCCGGGCATCGACGGGTTCCTGGCCGCGTACCGCTACTTCCCCTGGGCCATCCTGGTGCGCTTCGACTTCGAGCGCCCGGGCCCGGACGAGCTGACCTTCACCGTGGCCCAATGCCCGCCCCAGCTCGCCCGCCGCAAACACGGCCTGGGCCCCTACCGCTGCAAGCACATGCACCTGGGCGAACTCCAGGCCTTCTGCGCCGTCATCGACCCGGCCCTGCGCGTGGACTGCCAGTACGCCCCCCCCGACCCGCACCCCGACGACCACTTCTGCAAGTTCAGGATTTCCGTCAGCGCGGAGTAGTGAAGCCTCCCCTTGCGGGGCACGGACGCCGTGGCGGCCGGGGATTTTCTACCCCGCCCGCTCGACTTTCTTCCCGTGTTTTTACTGGGTTCGGCATAGTCGTTGACATCAATTGACTGTTATGCGTATGCAATTACTGCGAAGCTGCCGATGCTGCCTGTCTTGCTTCATGAAATTTCCTTGCAAGGACGTCCCCGATGGTGAACGACCCGGCGCGCGACAATGTCTCCAGGTTGTTGGATGAGATTCCGAGCACGAATTCCTGGCTATGGAAGTGCTGCTGGGGGAGTGAGGGACCATACGGCACGAGGATCGCCGAGCTTTCCAGGAACATTCTCGACTCGGAAGGTATTTATTCGGTATTCGTGGACGGCCGCTACGGGACCGGAAAGACGTCGTTCATTGAGCAGTTGCTCCTGGCCCTGGAGGCCGGGGCGGACCAGAAGATGGCCAATGGGCCTGAAAAAGTCGAAACACCAGAAGCCGAACCGTCCGAGCCACCCAGCCAGCAGCCTTCCGAGACCTGGACAGGGTCGGAAGATGCGTCGGCCGGTCCCAAGCGGTGCATCATCCCCGTCGTGCTGCACATGCCGTCCCTGGCGAGCGTGCGCCAACCCGTGGAGGGGCTCATTCTCTCCGCCATGGTGGAGGCGCTGTGCCCATCAGGCAAGGAGTCCCCGTCCCGTGATCCCCGCTGCCGCGATCTCATAGAGCGCATGGAGGACCTCTGGGAGTTGATTGCGCACCGCCAGCTCGATGACGCGGCGGATGACGGCGTCATCCCGCCGAAGCCGTGCCGGTTGGAGCATCATCCGGCCACTCGAACCCTTCGATCAAGCACCCTGGCGAAGACCATCCAGGCGATGCTTCAGGGTAACGGCGAACAAAAGCGCCTGGTGGTGGTGCTCGACGACATCGATCGGTGCCCCACGGTGGACGTGGTGCACGGCATCATGGACGTCCTGCTGCGTTTTTCCATCCCGGCCATGCCGCTGACCTTCATCCTCGGCGCCTCGCGCGCCGTGCTGGAAAAGGGGATCGACAGCTGGATGGCGGCCCACAAGCTCCAGGATCACGGCTCCAACATGGTCACGGCGAGCTCGGCCCTGGAAAAATACGTCCAGGTTACCGTCAAATTGCCCGAGTTGGATTCCAACTACTCCGCGGACAAGAAGAAACAGAGAATTTCCGGGGGCAAGGAGGAACCGGATCAGGGATGCGCAGCCGTGCTGGAGAAGCTGAAACTGACGAAGTGCCCGGGGGACATCCCCCCCGAGCCCACCCTGCTGGATGCATTCT
>JBFWIY010000160.1:0-6603 GCA_050255855.1 Desulfovibrionaceae bacterium | reverse complement strand
CTCCAGGGCGGCGAGATCGTCACCGCCCGGGGGGTGGAGGCCCTGGAGATCGGCTCGGACCTGGGCGTGGCCACCACCGTGGCCATCACCTGGCGCATGGACGAGGACATCCCGCTGCTCAAGCAGCGCTCGGCCATGCTCAAGAAGATGAAGAAGATCCGGGAGGCCCTGGGAGACGGGGAGCCCCGGGACATCCTGCTGCGCACCGAGCCCGCCCGCCGCCCCCAGGTGGCCGAGCTGCTGAAGCTGCGCATCCGGCTCTCGGCCGAGCTGGAGGAGACCCGCCAGACCCTGGCCCGCCACGCCGCCCGGCGCAGCCAGGCCATCCGCCGGGCGCGCATCACGGCCCACCGGGTCATCCACCCGGGCGTGACGCTCAAAATCGCGGGCCGCGTGCTCCACGTGCACGCCCCCATCCAGCGCAGCCAGATCTACTTCGACCCGGACCGGCGCGAGCTGGTGGTGGCCCCGCTCTGACTAGGCCGGGCCGTCGTCCGCGGCGTCCTCGTGGTCCATGGATTCCGCCTCGCGCGGCCGGGGCCCGTCGCCGTACACAATGGACTCCAGCGTGAGCCCGCAGGCCGGGGCCGTGGGGGGCAGGACGCGGCGGTCGCCGCCGTCCAGCAGCCCGGGCACGGCGTCGGGGTCCAGCCGCCCGCGGCCCACGGCCACCAGGCAGCCCAAGATGTTGCGCACCATCTGCTTCAGGAACCCGTCCGCCCGGATGCGCCAGACCGTCTCCGGCGGCTCCTGGCCCGGGCCGCGCGTCAGCTCCAGCACCGTGCGCACCGTGGAATGGATCACCGTGCCCGCGTTCTGCACCGCGGCGAAGTCCCGGCGGCCCAGAAAGTGGGCCGCGGCGCGGTCCATGGCCGCCTCGTCCAGGGGCCCGCAGGCCCAGACGTAACGTCGCCGCTGGGGCAGCACGTACTCGGCCTCGCGCCACAGGGTATAGGCATAGGTCTTTTCCCGGGCCCAGAACCGGGCGTGGAACCCGGGCGGGGCGACCTCGGCCGCCAGCACCCGCACGTCCACGGGCAGCCGGGCGTTGAGGGCGCGACGCCAGGGGATGCGCAGCCAGCGCGCCTCCTGGTCTTCCTGGCCCTCCGGGCTCCTGGGCAGGTCGAAATGGGCCACCTGGCCCCGGGCGTGGACCCCGGAATCCGTGCGGCCCGCGCCGTGGACGCGCACCGGCGCGCCCAGCACGCCCGCCACGGCCGCCTCCACCACCCCCTGCACCGTGGGCTCCTCGCGCTGGAGCTGCCAGCCCAGGAACCGCGCGCCGTCGTAGGCGATGGTCAGGCGGATGCGGGTCACGCCCCCCTCTACTGCTGGAAGGGAATCTGCATGTTGGTGAGCATCTCGGAGAGCTTGGCGGCCTTCACCGGCTCCACGAAGGAGAGCACCTCGCCCGCCTGGCGGCCCTTCATGCCCGACAGAATCTTGACGGCCAGGTCCGGCTCCAGGGTCTCCAGCACGGCGGCGGCCTGCTTGGCCTTCATGTTGGCGTACACGTCCACCAGATGCTTGACCTTTTCATCCTTGATGGCCTGGGCCTGCTCCAGCATGCTGTTGAGCTCCTTCTGGAGCTTCTGCATCTCGGCCAGCTTGTCGTCCAGGCTGGCCTCCAGGGCCTTGAGGGAGCGCTCCTTGGCGGCCAGCTGCTCCTCCCGGGCCTTGAGGGCCTTCCAGTCCGCCGGGTCCATGCCCGCCGGGGGCGCGGCCTCGGCCGCCGGGGCGGCGTTGGGGTCCGGGGTATTGGCGGCCGGGGCGGCCTGGGCCTGGGCCTCGGCCACGCCCATGGCCTGGATCACGGCCGGGACCGCCACCGGAGCGGCGGCCGGTCCGGACTCCAGGGCCACGCGGCCGCTGACGCCCGCGTCCGGGACCGGAGTCAACAATCCGGCCGCAAAGGCCAGGAGCCCGAGCTTGAGCACGGCCAGACCGGCCAGGCCCAGCAGGACCCTAGACATCCTCGCGCGGGTGACGAAGCGCCGCCAACTCATCGTATTCCTTTTGCTCCCGGAGGCCTTCTTCATGGGTGTGCCTTTTCGCCTGCTTGTCCTTGAGCGTTTCGAGCAGCTTGCGCTCCTTGGAGCGCTGGACCAGGTCCTGGCGGCACTTTTGCAATTTGAGGGCCAGTCTGGCCAGTTCGGCCCGGGCGTCCACCAGGTCCTGCTCCAGGGCGGCCTTGTACTGACGCCAGAGCCAGAGTTCGCCCGCGGTGGCGTTCTCGGCCCACTGCTTGCGCAGGTGGCGCTTGAGGGCGTTCTCCACCTCCAGGGTGCGGGCGGCCTGGCGGTCGTGCAGGCGCTGGGCCTCGGCCAGATCGAGCTTGGCCTGGTCCTCCAGCTGACGGCGATAGTCCAGGACCTTGTCGAGCCGGAAGCGGAAGGGCTTGGCCACGGGCCGGGCCTACGCGGAGGGCGGGGCGTCGTAGGGCGACCCGGCCAGGCCGCAATGGCCCGGCGCGCCCTCGCCGGTCTCGTAGGGGCTGTCCCAGCGCCACATCATGCACTGCGACCCCTGGCAGAACTTCATCTTGTCGTCGTGGGTCTTGAGCAGGGGGCAGTACTTGAACTTGGCCTCTTTCTCCGAGATGGAGGTGGACATGGCGTGCTCCTCGGGCGTCGGCCCGGTTCAGCGGGCCTGGGATTCGGCTTCCGGGCCCTGCGACATGGCCGTGGTGGTGGGGGCGCAGAGGTCCACCAGGGCGTTCTTGCCCAGGGTGCACTTGAGCTGCTCCAGGGCCAGGGTGCCCAGCTGGTCGCGCGGGCTTATGATCTCGGCGTAGCGGCCGTCGCGCACCTCGTCCAGGAAGTCCTCCATGTCCGGGGTGGCCTCGGCCAGCTGCTCGAAGCTGCGGGCGTACTGGGCCACGCGCTGCTCCAGCTGCGGGGAGGGCAGGCCCTTGAGCCCGGCCATGATGGCCTCCAGCTGCTCGGCCGAGGGCCAGGGCCCGGCGCAGACGCGCTGTAGCCCGCGGGCGAAGGCCTCGGTGCCGGGCAGCAGGTCCTTCTTGCCCACCACGTTCACCCCGCCCCAGCCCGCGCTCAGCCACTTGAAGTGGGAGACCTCGGTGCGCAGGCCGTCCGGGGTGCCTTGGTAGATGTTCACGCTGGCGGTGTTGTAGATGTGGGTGTCGGCCCAGCCCAGGCCGGTGCGGTTCACGCCGGTCTCGTCGGAATAGAAGTAGACCCAGTTGGCCGGGTCCACCACGGTGCCCTTCTTGCCCACGCTGGAGTCGCCGGTCTGGCGGCTCACCGAGACCACCACCGGGCAGCCGCGGTGGCGCATGACCACCACCAGGCGGTCCAGGTCGTAGGCGTACCAGGCCCCGCTCTCCTCCGAGGGGGCGCAGACCTCGTACTCCTTGCCGCGGAAGACCTCGGGGTCGGACGCGCCCAGGCGGTCCCACAGGGGCGGGGTCAGGGTGGCCAGCTCGCCGCCCAGGTGGCCGCCGCCGCGCACCAGGGAGGGCAGCACCAGCTGGGAGGGGATGTCCGGGTTGAAGAAATAGCGCAGCAGCGTGGCCAGGGACCCGCTCACCTCGAACTGGCGGCCGATGCCGCTGGAGCCCCCCTGTTTGGCCAGGGCGGTCTTGAGGGGATCCAGGGTGTTGTCGGCCACGAAGTCGAGCAGGGGCAGGATGCGGGCCGGGTCCACCTCGGCGTTGGGATCGGCCGCGGCGGCGAGCAGCCAGGTCAGAACGCCCTCGGCCTCGGCGCTCAGGCCCTTGGCAGGCTCGGTGGCGCGGGCCGGGGCCGCGGGACCGAGGGTCAGAAACGCGGCCAGGATCAGGGCCAGAACCGGGACCAGGGCCACGGCCGGAGACGTCCGGCGGGCCCGACGGATATGGGACGGAGACGGATGGAGTTCGTTCATATGGGGGAAGATTCTAGGTCGGGTCGAGCCGTTTGGCAAGGCCTCCCGCCGGGCGCGGGCCCGGGCCGGGCGCTCTAGCCCCGGCGGCGGCGCGGGCCGCCGTCCAGCAGGGCCCCGCGGGTGACCGCCCCGCGGCCGAAGCGCCGGCGCACGGCGTCCACGGCGCGGTCCAGGCCCACACGCCGGGCCGGGTCCTCCTCGGGAAAGAGCGAGAGCTGCTCCGGCCCGCGCGAAAAATTGGAGACCCCCACCCCGATGAGCCGCACCGGGCCCAGCAGGTGCTCCTTGCGCAGCAGCTCCAGGGCGGCCTCGTGGATGGTGCGGGTGTCGCAGGTGGCCCGGCGCAGGGTGTGGGACCGGGTCACCAGGCGGAAGTCCGCGTACTTGATCTTGACGGTCACGGTGCGGCCCGCGGCGTCGTGGCGGCGCAGGTCCTCGCCCACGCGCTCGGCCTGGGCCAGGAGCCAGCGGCCCAGCTCGTCCCGGTCCGCGGTGTCCGCGGGAAAGGTGTCCTCGGCCGAGCAGGACTTGGGCGGGGTCCAGGGCACCACCTCGCTCGACCCGATGCCCCGGGCGCGATCGTACAGGGTCTCGCCCCAGACCCCGAAGCGGGCGGTCCAGAACTCCTCGGAAAAACGCAGCACGTCCGCGGCCATGCGCACCCCCAGACTGCGCAGGACCTCGAAGGCCCGCGCCCCCACCCCGGGGATCTTCTCCACGGGCAGCCGGGCCAGCAGCCCGGGGATGTCCCCGGGCTCGATGATGGTCAGGCCGTCGGGCTTCTCCAGGTCCGAGGCGATCTTGGCCAGGAAGCGCACCGGCGCGGCCCCCACGGAGCAGGTCAGCCCGGTGGCCGCGCGCACCGCGTCCTTGATGGCCCGGCCCATCTCGCGCGGCGGGCCGAAGAGCCGCTCCATGCCCGTGGCGTCCAGGTAGGCCTCGTCCACGCTGGCCTGCTCCACCAGGGGGGAGAACCCGGCCAGCACGGCCATGACCCGGCGCGAGACCTCGGCGTAGCGCCGCATGCGGGGGGGCAGAAATATCCCCTGGGGGCAGAGCCGCCGGGCCGTGGTCCCGGGCATGGCCGAACGCACCCCGTACTTGCGGATCTCGTAGGACGCCGCGCAGACCACGCTGCGCTCCCCCAGGCCGCCCACGGCCACGGGCCTGCCCGCCAGCTCCGGGTTGTCCAGGATCTCCACGGACGCGAAAAAGGCGTCCATGTCGATGTGCATGACCCAGCGCCCGGCCACGGCCGCCCCCCTAGCCCGAATGCGCGGCCCGGCAGGCCCGGGCCAGGCGCGCCGCGGCCTCCGGGGCCGAGCCCAGGTGCAGGTGCAGGTAGCCGCCCAGCACGTTGCCCGCGCCGCCCGCGGCCCAGAGCCCGGGCTCGTCCAGGACCGCGCCCCGGGCGTCGGCCTGGGCCACGGCCGGGACCGCGCCCGCCGGGGCCGCGGCCAGGCGGGAATAGTGGAACTCGTGGCCCCGGGCGGACGTCCCGGCGGCCAGCAGGGGGGTGTCCGCCGCGGCCTCGGCCCGGCGGTAGCCCAGCCGCGCCGGCCGGTCCCCCATGACCGCCTCGGCCCGGAACACGCCGCACATGCCGTGGCGCGCCCCGGCCCCGTCGGCCAGCCCGGCGCACAGGTACATGAACCCGCCGCACTCGGCCCAGACCGGACGGCCCGAGGCGCAGAAGGCCGCCACCTCGCGCCGCATCCCCGCGTTGGCCGCCAGGCGCGCGGCGTGCAGCTCCGGGTAGCCGCCGGGCAGGTACAGGCCGTCCAGGCCCGGGGGCAGCCCGGCGTCGGCCAGGGGGGAGAAGCAGACCGGATCGAGCCCGGCCGCGGCCAGGCGGCGCAGGTTCTCGGCGTAGCGGAAGCAGAAGGCCGCGTCCCGGGCCACGCCCAGGCGCAGGCGCGGGCCCGGGGCCGGAGGGTCGGACGGAGGCGGGGCCAGCTCCAGGCGCGGCAGGGCCGCCAGCAGGCCGTCCAGGTCCAGCCCGGCCCCGGCCCAGTCCGCCAGCCGGGCGTAGGGGGCGTCGTCCGGGGTATCGCCCGCCTCCGCCGTCACCAGGCCCAGGTGCCGGGAGGCCAGGCCCACGGCCGGGTCGCGCGGCAGGCAGCCGAGCACCGGCAGGTCCGGCAGGGCCTCGGCCAGGGCGGCGCGCACCAGGGCCGCGTGCCGGGGGGAGGCCACGTTGTTCAGCGCCACCCCGGCGAAGCGCAGCCCCGGGTCCAAGGCCGTAAACCCCGCGGCCACGGCGGCGGCGCTGGCGGCTTGGCCCGCGCAGTCCAGCACCAGGAGCACGGGCAGCCCGAGGACCCTGGCCAGCTCCGCCGTGGAGCCCGGGCCGCCCACGGCCGCGCCGGGCAGGCCCGCCCCGTCGAACAGGCCCATGACCCCCTCCACCACGGCCAGGTCGCCCCCGGCCGCGTGGCGGGCGAACACGGCCCGGCACTCGTCCGGGCCGAGCATCCAGGTGTCCAGGTTGTGGCTGGGGGCGCGGCAGGCCCGGGCGTGGTGCCCGGGGTCGATGAAGTCCGGCCCGGCCTTGAAGGGCCGCACGTCCAGGCCGCGGCGGGCGCAGGCGGCCATGAGCCCGAGGGCCACGGAGGTCTTGCCCGAACCGCTGCGCGTCCCGGCCACCAGCAGGGCCCGGGGGCCCGCCGGGGCCAGGGGGACCGGGCGCGGGCCCGGTGGGATGTCGGACACGCCTCG
>JBFWIY010000159.1:0-6645 GCA_050255855.1 Desulfovibrionaceae bacterium | reverse complement strand
TGGTTCACCAGGGCCTTGGGGGCCTCCGGGCCCAGGAGCTCGGACAGGATGCCCTGGAGCGCCTCGTGGTCGGGGCGGATGTAGCGGTCCGTCAACTCGCCCAGGTGCTCCGAGGGGCGGGCCATCTCCATGAGGAAGATGGGCGCGGGGGAGCCGGGGCAGGGGCGGTCCGCGTCGTGGTAGATCTTGCGCACGGCGATGCGCAGGTGGCGCTCCAGGCGCGCCGCGGCCGGGGCGCCGGGGGGCAGGGGCGGGATGCATCCGTCCAGGTCCTGGTGCTCCGTGAAGATGTGGTGGAGCACGGCGGCGTAGAGCCGGTTCTTGTCGCCGAAGTGGTAGTTCACCGCGGCGCTGTTGGCCCCGGCCGCGGCGCAGATGTCGCGCACGGTGGCGGCCAGGTAGCCCTTGGTGGCGAAGATGTCCACCGCGGCCCGGAGCAGGCGCTCCTTGGTGTCCGGGTGGCGGTCGGCGGCGTCGGCGGCGGTCCGGCCGGCGGGGCGGCCGAAGCGGTCCGGATGGCCGGGGCGGTCCGGGGCGCGCCGGGGCGCAGGGGCGGGGGGCTTGTCGGGCATGGCGGCGGTCAATCGCGTGTTTCAAACGCTTGTTTGAATATGGATGGAGCCGCCTTTCTACACTCCTGTGCGGGGAAGTCAAGCGGCGATGCGAGGCCGCTGGGCCGGGGCCGGGCGGGGCCGGGCGGCGGCGGGCGGGAGGCGCGGCGGGAGGAACGGCGCGGCGCGGGCCGGGACCCGGGCCGGGACGCGGCGTCGGGCCGAGGAACGCCGCGGGCCGGGGGCTCGTGCGCGGCCGGGGGCGGGGCTACGCCAGCGGCTACCCGGACAGCGTGGACTGCGGGCTCGTGCGCGGCCGGGGGCGGGGCGGCGGGAGCGGGCCGGGCTAGTCCGCCGGGGCGGCGGCAGGGATGGCGCGCAGCCGGTCCAGCACGGCCTCGATGAGGTCGCGCGGGGTGGAGGCCCCGGCCGTGACCCCCACCGAGGCGCAGCGGGCCAGCTCCTCCATGGGCAGCTCCTCCGGGATCTCCACGTGCCAGCAGGGCGCGCCCTGGGCCGTGCAGACCTGGGCCAGGCGGCGGGTGTTGCCGCTCATGCGGCCGCCCACCACCACCATGCCCTCCACGGTGCGGGCGATCTCCTGGGCCTCGCGCTGGCGCAGCCGGGTGGCGTCGCAGATGGTCTCCAGCACGATGACGTCCACGTCCGTGCGCTCCGCCAGCCGGGCGGCCATCTCGGTGTAGGCGGCGCGGTCCTGGGTGGTCTGGGCGGCCAGGACGTAGCGCCCGCCCGGGGTGAGCACCTGGGCCTCGAACTGGGCCAGGGAGTCGAACAGGCGGCTGCGGCCCCGGGCGTAGGAGAGCAGCCCGCGCACCTCGGGGTGGTCGGCCTCGCCGTAGAGCAGCAGGGTGCGGCCGTCCGCGGTGTGGCGGTCGATGAGCACCTGGGCCTTCTTGACGCGCGGGCAGGTGGCGTCGGTGACCACCGCGCCGCGGGCGGCCAGGGCGGCCTCGTCGGCCTTGGTGACGCCGTGGGCGCGGATCACCACCCGGGCCCCGGAGGGCACGTCCGCCGGGGTCTCGGAGACCGTCACCCCGCGCGCGGCGTAGCGGGCCAGCACCTGCGGGTTGTGGATGATGGGGCCCAGGGTGTGGATGGGGCCGTCGCCGGGCCCGGCCGGGGCGTCCACCAGGGAGTCCAGCCGGGTCAGGGCCAGGTCCACGCCCATGCAGAATCCGGCGGTTTCGGCCAACACGATGCGCATGGCGTCCTCGCGGCGCGGGCGGCGCCGGGCCCGGTCCGGACCGCGCCCGGGCGGCGCGGCGAAGGCACCATAGCGGCCCGGCGGCGGCTTGGCAATGCGCCCCGGGAGCGCGGAAGGCGCGAACCGGGCGTTGACCCGGGCCGGAGGGCGGGTTACGTTGACAGACGGCGGCCCCGGCCGGAACCGTTCCGGCCGGGGCCGCCGCTGGAGTCTGCCCATGCGCGCCGTGCCCGCCCTGCTGCTCGTCCTGTCCTGTCTGCTCGTCCTGCCGCCGTCGCCGGGGCGGGCCGCTTCGGCCGTTTCGGGCGCGGCGGAGCCCGAGGCCTCCCTGGAGTTCCTGGTGATGCTGCCGGGCCGGGCGGACCGGAACCAGCTGGCCTCCGGGACCGAGGGCCTGGCCCGCTGGCTGGGCAAGCGCCTGGGGCTCCCGGTGCGCGGCCGGGTCTGCGCCGACCCGGACGAGGCCAAGGCCGCCCTGGCCCAGGACCATCCGGCCTTCGCCCTGGTGGACCTGGGCTTCTATGTGGACCAGGCCCGGGCCCAGGGCCTGCGGCCCGTGGCCTCGGCCCGGCCCGGCGGATTCGACGCCGACCTCTGGCGGCTGCTGGTGCCCGCGGACGCGGCGTCCGGGCGGCTGGCGGGCGACGTGGAGGGCACGGTGCTCTTTTCCCCGCGCGCCGCGGCCTGCCTGGTGCTGCCCGGGGTGCACGGCGACATCGTGCGGCTGGTGGGAGTCACCCACCCGGCCGAGGCGGTGCGCCGCGCCGCGGCGGGCGAGATTTCCGGCGTGGTGCTGGACCGCATCCAGTTCGACGCCGCCCGGGCCATGCCCGGGTTCGACAAGCTGGCGGTGAAGCACGCCACGGGCAATCTGCCCACGCCCCCGGTGGTCTGGCTGGGGGACGGCGGCGAGCTGGCGGACCGGGTGGCCAAGGCCCTGCAGGCCATGGGCTCGGACCCGGCCGCCCGGCAGGTGCTGCGCCAGCTGGAGCTGGGCGGCTTCGGCCCGCCCGACCCGGGCCTGGGCGCCCTGGCCCGGGGGTGTCTGGAGTAGCGGGCGCGGCGTCGGCCTGAGGGGGCCGGCGCATGGACATCGCGCGCCCGGGAGGGTAGAGTTCGTGGTACGGTCCGAGGGGTATGAGGACCGTGGGGGGGGAGTATGTTCCGTGTGGAAACCATTGACGGGCGGCTGTTTGTGCGGCTCGAAGGGCAAGTGACCTTCGAACGCGCCGAGGAACTGCGCTCCGGCATCGAGAAGCAGCTCGGCGGGTCGGATTTCGAGTGCCTGGTGGTGGACCTGTCCCGGGTGGAGTTCCTGGACTCCTCGGGCATCGGCCTGCTGGTGGCGCTCAATTCGCGGGTCTACGGCGGCGGCGGGCGCTTCGCCCTGCTGGCCCCCTCCGAGCGGGTGCGCAAGACCCTGGAGCTGGTCAAGCTGCTGGACTTCTTCCTCGTGGCCCGTGACGAGGTGGAGCTGGACATGCTGCTGGCCCAGGACAGCTGACGCCCGGGCCGCCCTGGCCGGAGCCCCCATGCCCTATCTGCTCAAGCATTTCTTCGATCCGGATTTCGACCACCTGCACCTCAAGCCGCGGGTGCGCGGCGACGGCAGCGTGGACCATCGCGACCTGAACTACGTGCAGAACGTGGTGCGCGACCAGGTGCTGGCCGAGTTCGTGGAGATCGAGGCCCCGGAGGACGGCGAGGAGGACGTGGCCGGCGAGGGCCGCTTCGTCTTCGACGAACCGGCCTTCCCCATCGGGGTCAACTGCCGCCCGGACCCGCGCAACCCGTTGCGCCTGCTGGCCTCGGTCAACGGCTACGTGTTCTACGACGAGCACGGCAAGATCATCGTCAAGAGCCTGCTCAACGTGCGCCGCGACGTGGACTACAACACCGGCGACGTGGTCTTCGTGGGGGACCTGGTGGTGCACGGCTCGGTGCGCGCGGGCTTCCGGCTGCGCGCCGCCGGGGTGCGCGTCAAACAGACCGTGGAGGGCGCGCGCCTCACCAGCATGGGCTCCATCGTCTGCGAAGGGGGCATCAAGGGCTCGGGCGAGGCGGTGCTCAAGGCCACCCAGACCATCCGCGCCGGGTTCTGCGAGAACGCCACCCTGGTGGCCGACCAGAACGTGCTCATCGACGGCCCGGTGTTGCACAGCCGCATCTACGCCGGGCACAAGCTGGCGGTGAAGGGGCGGCTCACCGGCGGCGAGGTCTACTGCATGGACTACGCCTACATCGGCGGGCAGCTGGGCGGAGGCATCGGCGCGGCCACCAGCATCGTGGCCGGGTACGACCCCCTGCTGCTCTACACCGACCAGCAGCTCAACGCCCAGATCAAGGGCCTGCGCGAGGACCTGGAGCAGCTCAAGCTCCACGCCGAGCGCGGCAAGGTCTTCGCCGCCGAGGCGGCTCCGGAGATGGAGTCCCTGCGCCGGCGCATGGGCCGGCTCATCGAGCGCAAGTCGCAAATTTGGGAGAACATCCACGCCACCGAGGCCCTGGACACCTGCCGGGTCATGATCGAGGGCGAGGTCAAGCCGGGGGTGGAGATCAGCATCGGCTCCGCCTACCTCCGGGTGGACGACTTCCTGCGAAACGTCTGTTTCCGCTACCGGGACCAGGAGATCGTGGTGGAGTCGCCCGCCGTAAAAAAATAGCCATCAGGAAGCGTTGAACCCATGGATATCGCAACCATCGTCGGTCTGGTCGGCAGCTTCGCCGTCATCATCGGGTCCATCCTGCTCGGCGGCAACGTCATGGGCTACGTGGACATCCCCTCCGTGGTGGTGGTCATCGGCGGCACCGTGGCCACGGCCTTCATCATGTTTCCCCTGAACGTGGTCATCGGGTCCATCAAGGTGGGCATGAAGACCATTTTGTTCAAGAGCCCGGAGCCACTGCAGATCATCAACCAGATCGTGCAGATGGCCGAGACGGCGCGCAAGGAGAGCCTGGTGGCCCTGGAGAAGGTCCCGGTGACCAACGAGTTTCTGAAAAAGGGCGTGCTCATGGTGGCCGACGGCACCGAAGAGCAGCTGGTGCGCTCGGTCATGGAGACGGAGATCTCCTTCATGAAGCGCCGCCACCAGCTCGGCCAGGGGGTGTTCAAGGGCATGGGCTCCATGGCCCCGGCCTTCGGCATGATCGGCACCCTCATCGGCCTGGTGGCCATGCTCCAGAACCTCTCCGACCCCTCGGCCATCGGACCGGCCATGGCCGTGGCCCTGCTCACCACCTTCTACGGCGCCATCCTGGCCAACGTGGTGTTCATCCCCATGTCCCGCAAGCTGGAGGCCCGCAGCGAGGAGGACGCCCTGTTCATGGAGATCATGATGGAGGGCGTGCTCTCGGTGCAGCGCGGCGACCACCCGAGCATCGTGCGCGAGAAGCTCATGGCCTTCCTGGCCCCGGCCATCCGGGAGAAGAAGTAGGCCCCCGGCCGGAGCCCGCCCATGCCCAAGAAGGTCCAGTACGTCAAGAAGCCCGCGGAGCAGCCCCCGGCCAACGAGGGGCTGCCCGAATGGATGGCCACGTTCGCGGACATGGTCACCCTGCTGCTGTGCTTCTTCGTGCTGCTGCTCTCCTTCGCCAAGCAGGACGTGGAGAAGTTCCGCGACGCCCTGGGCTCCATCCGCAACGCCTTCGGCACCACGGTGGTCCGCGCCCAGTCCGACACCCTGGCCGAGTTCACCACCAGCGACACCCAGGACGAGACCGCCGCTCCCTCCTCCCAGGCGCAGGTCATGATGGACGGGGTCATCGTGCGCATCAAGTCCCTGCTGGACGAGGACCCGGACAACCAGGAGCTCAAGAAGCACACCGGCATCGACGCCGAGCGCGAGGGGGTGCGCTTTTCGGCCTCCACCGCCCTGCTGTACGAGCCGGGCACGGCCAAGCTCACCCCGGAGGCCTACCACGTGCTGGACGACCTGGCCACGGTGCTCAAGGAGTACAACCTCTACCTGGTGGTGCGCGGCCACACCAACGACCTGCCGCCCCCGCCCGGCTCCAAGTATCCCACCAACTGGGAGCTCTCTTCGGCCCGGGCCGCGGTGGTGCTGGCCTACCTCACGGAGTACGGCGGCATCGAGGAGAAGCGGCTCAAGGCCGTGGGCTACGCCGGCACCCAGCCCCTGGCCCCCAACACCAGCCCGGAGAACCGGGCCAAAAACGAGCGGGTGGAGTTCTTCCTGCACCTGCCCGAAAAGACGGTGTGGTAGGCCATGGCCAAGAAGGGCAAGCGCGCCGACGAGGTGCTCATCATCGAGATCAAGGAGGACGCCGGACCGCCGGCGTCCGAGGGCATCCCGGAGTGGATGGCCACCTTTGCGGACATGGTGACCCTGCTGCTCTGCTTCTTCGTGCTCCTGCTGTCCTTCACCAACCAGGACATCGCCAACTTCAAGATGCTGCGTGGGGCCATGAAGGACGCCTTCGGCGTGCAGACCGAGACCCAGGCCACCGAGATCCCCTACGCGGACGAGTCCCGCAGGTACAAGACCATGCGGGAGCAGGACGAGCAGATCCGCCAGCTCAACACCACCCTGGAGCAGTTCGTGCAGACGGAGAACCTCAAGTCCGCCAGCGTGAGCCCGGAGAACAACGGGGTCATGCTCCGGGTGGGGGACGGGGTGATGTTCGAGCCGGGCTCGGCCAAGCTCTCGCCCCAGGCCGCCCTGGTGCTGGTGGAGGTCATCCAGGTCCTTTCCGGCTCGGAGTTCAAGCTTACGGTCATGGGCCACACCGACGGCCACGAGCTGGGCCCGGACCTGCTGGACAACAACTGGGAGCTCTCGGCCACCCGGGCCGCGGCCTGCCTGCGCTTCATCCTGGAGCACTCGCGCGTTCCGGCCTCGCGGCTCA
>JBFWIY010000158.1:0-6675 GCA_050255855.1 Desulfovibrionaceae bacterium | reverse complement strand
GGTGCACATTTCCGCGGCCCTGGCGGCCCCGTTCCGGGGCTGCGGCCTGGGGCCGGAGCTCATCCGCCGGGGCGGCCGGGCCTTGCGCCGGGAGGGGGACGGCCGGGCCGTCACCGCCCTGATCCGGCCGGACAACCCGGCTTCGGCCCGGTCCTTCGCGGCCGCCGGATACCGGCCGGTCCGGTCCGACGACCCCCGCGTCCTGCGCTATGTCCTGCCCGAGGAGGCCCCATGACCGAGCTTTCCTCCCATCTGACCGTCAACGGCCGCCGCATCGGCCCGGGAGCCCCCGTCTACGTGGTGGCCGAGATGAGCGCCAACCACGGCGGGGACTTCGAGCGCGCCGCGGCCATCGTCCGGGCGGCCAAGGACGCCGGGGCCGACGCGGTCAAGCTCCAGACCTACACCCCGGACACCATCACCCTGGACTGCGACGCCGAGCCCTTCCGCATCAAGGGCACCATCTGGGAGGGCCGCCGCCTGCACGAGCTCTACGCCGAGGCCATGACCCCCTGGGACTGGCAGCCCCGGCTCAAGGCCCTGGCCGACGGCCTGGGCCTGGACCTGTTCTCCTCGCCCTTCGACGCCACGGCCGTGGACTTCCTGGAGGGCATGGACGTCCCGGCCTACAAGATCGCCTCCTTCGAGCTGGTGGACATCCCGCTCATCCGCAAGGTGGCGGCCACGGGCCGGCCGGTCGTCCTGTCCACGGGCATGGCGGAGCTGGCGGAGATCAAGGAGGCCGTGGCGGCGTTCCGCTCGGCCGGGGGCCGGGAGCTGGCCCTGCTCAAGTGCACCAGCGCCTACCCCGCCCCGCCCGAGGAGGCCAACCTGCGCACCATCCCGGACCTGGCGGCCCGCTTCGGCTGCCCGGCCGGGCTCTCGGACCATACCCTGGGCAGCGCCTGCGCCGTGGCCGCCGTGGCCCTGGGGGCCTGCCTCGTGGAAAAGCATTTCACCCTGTCCCGCGCCCACGGCGGGCCCGACGCGGCCTTCTCCCTGGAGCCGGACGAGTTCCGGGCCATGGTGGCGGACATCCGCACGGCCGAGGCGGCCCTGGGCCGGGTCTGCTACGAGCCCACACCCAAGCAGCTGGCCGGGCGGGCCCTGCGCCGCTCCCTGTTCGTGGTGGCGGACGTGCGCCGGGGCGAGCCCTTCACCAAGGCCAATGTCCGCTCCATCCGCCCGGCGGACGGCCTGCCCCCGCGCTGCCTGGACGAGGTCCTGGGCCGCCGCGCGGCCCGCGACGTCCGGCGGGGCGAGCCCCTGGACCGGACCATGCTGGACATGCTGGAGGACGCATGAAGACCGTGGCCATCGTGGACTACGGGCTGGCCAACATCCGCTCCGTGGTCAACGCCCTGAGCTGCTTCGAGGTGGAGGTGCGCGTGGCCGACCGGGGGGCGGAGCTCGCCGGGGCCGACGCCATCGTGCTCCCCGGGGTCGGGTCCTTTGACGCGGGCATGCGCGGCCTGCGCGAGCGCGGCCACGACGAGGCCCTGACCCGCCTGGTGCGGGAGCAGGGCGTGCCCTTTCTGGGCATCTGCCTGGGGCTGCAGTTCCTGTTCGAGTCCAGCGAGGAGGGCGAGGCCCCGGGCCTGGGCTGGTTCGCCGGACGCCTGCGGCGCTTCCCCTCGGGCCCGGGAGCCCTCAAGGTCCCCCACGTGGGCTGGAGCGACGTGGAGGTGGCGGACGCCCCCCTGTTCCGGGGGCTGGTGCCGCCCCACACCTTCTATTTCGTGCACAGCTACTACCTGCCCCGGGAGGGCGAGGCCGCCGCCGCGGCCGCGGCCACCTGCGACTACGGCCTCACCTTCGTGGCCGCGGTGGAGCGGGACAACATCGCCGCCACCCAGTTCCACCCGGAGAAATCCCAGCTGGCGGGCCTGAAGCTGCTGGAAAACTTCCTGGGGGCCGCATGACCAAACGACGCCTCATCGCCACCCTGCTGGTGCACAACGGCAACGTGGTCCAGGCCCGACGCTTCCGGCGCACCAACATGGTGGGCAGCGCCTTCACCGCCGTGGACTTCTTCAACGGCTGGACCGTGGACGAGATCATGGTGCTGGAGGTCTCCTACTCCGACGACTACCTGGAGCGCTTCGCGGACATCCTGGAGAACCTCTCCCGGCGCTGCTTCGTGCCCCTCTCCGTGGGCGGAAAGATCCGCGACATCCAGACCGTGCAGCGCTACACGCGCTGCGGCGCGGACAAGGTGGTGGTGAACACCGCCGCCGTGGACACCCCGGACCTCTTGAACCGCATCGCCGGGGACTTCGGCAGCCAGTGCCTCATCGTCTCCATCGACGCCCGGCCCGACCCGGCCATGCCCAGCGGCTACGAGGCCGTGGTGGCCAACGGCAAGCGCCCCACGGGCCTGGACGCCCTGGCCCTGGCCCGGGACTGCGTGGCCCGCGGCGCGGGAGAAATCATGGTCAACGAGCTGGAGCACGACGGGGACCGCCGGGGCTACGACCTGGACCTGGTGCGCCTCATGGCCGACCACCTCGCGGTGCCGGTCATCGCCTTCGGCGGCGTGGGCCGGTGGGAGGACCTGGTGGACGGGGTGCGCCGGGGCAACGCCGACGCCGTGGCCGCGGGAAACATCTTCCACTACACCGAGCACAGCACCAAGAAAGCCAAGGAATTCATGGAGCAGGCAGGCATCCCCGTGCGCCACAGCACCTTCTACAAGGTGAACATGCCGCGCCTGCCCAAATACGAACCCTATCTCGGCGGCAACAGCCGGTAGCAGGAGAGCGACCATGGAGTATTGCAAGCGCTGCGTCTATCCCGCCAACGCCCGCCCCGGCATCCTCTTCGACGAGGAAGGCGTGTGCTCGGGGTGCCGGCTCATCGAGAAGCGCCTGAACATGGACTTCCGCGTGCGCGAAAAGGAGCTCGTGGAGCTGCTGCGCGAATACCAGGCCCGGCAGCGGGAAAAGGGCAACCCCTTCGACTGCATCATCCCGGTGTCCGGCGGCAAGGACAGCACCTACCAGACCTGGCTGGTCAAGGAGAAGTACGGGCTCAACCCCCTGTGCGTGTGCTACAACCACACCTTCAACACCGCCCTGGGCCTGCGCAACCTGGAGAACCTGATCCAGCGTCTGGACGTGAACCTGGTGCGCTTCACCACCGCCCCGGGCTCGGCGGTGCGCATGGCCAAACACATGCTCAAGCTGGTGGGCGACATCACCTGGCACTACCACGCGGGCATCATGACCTTCCCCATCCGGGCGGCGGTCATGTACGACGTGCCCCTGGTGGTCTGGGGCGAGGAGGGCTTCTCCGACCTGGTGGGCATGTACGACCAGGACGACATGGTGGAGTTCACCAAGAAGAAGCGCCAGGAGCACAGCATGCGCGGCTTCGAGCCCGAGGACCTGCTGGCCGCCCCGGACTGCCCGCTCACGGCCTACGACCTGGCCCCCTTCTTCTACCCCACGGACGAGCAGCTGGAGCAGGTCGGGGTGCGCGGCATCTACCTGTCCAACTTCATCCGCTGGGACAACTACGCCCAGACCCGCTTCGTCATCGAGAACCTGGGGTTCGAGACCGCCCAGGCCCGCGAGCGCACCCCCAACATCTACGCCAAGCTGGACGACATCCACGCCAACGGCACCCACGATTACCTGAAATATCTCAAGTTCGGCTACGGCCGGGCCACGGACGACGTCTCCACCGACATCCGCTACGGCCGCATGACCCGCGAGGAGGGCATCGACTACGTGGCCCGCATGGACCCCGTGCGCCCCCGGGACCTGGACATCTTCCTCCGGGCCGCGGGCATGACCGAGCAGGAGCTGCTGGACCTGGTGGAGCCCATGCGCGACCCGGCCATCTGGCGCCGGAACGAGGCCGGGGTCTGGGAGGTCCGCGACAGCGTGGCCAACCACCGCCACGACCCGGGCGTGGACGCCGCGCGCATGCCCCTCAACCCCGACACCCCGCCCATCCTCCCCACGGAAGAGCGCGTCAGCTCCCACTGCCGCCAGCTGGACGAACAGACGGAATACGTGGTGCTGTAACCCGAGCCCAGGACAACGACGTGAGAATCTGCTCCAAGTGCTGCCTCCCCGAGACCCAAGACAGCATCCGCTTCGACGACCATGGCGTGTGCACCGTGTGCAACCAGATCAAGGTCAAGAAGGTGGCCGTGGACTGGAACGAGCGCCTGCACATGCTCCACCAGCTCTGCGACCGCTTCCGCGGCAAGGGCGACTACGACTGCGTGGTGCCCTTCTCCGGCGGCAAGGACAGCACCTACACCCTCTGGTACATCGTGGAGAAGCTCAAGATGAAGCCCCTGGTGGTCAGCTTCGACCACGGCTTCTACCGCCCGCTCCACCTGGAGAACCGTGCCCGCACCCTGCACCGCCTGGACTGCGACTTCCTCTCCTTCAAGGCCAGCTGGAAGGTGGTGCGCGAACTGATGCTCGAATCCCTGCGCCGCAAGGGCGACTTCTGCTGGCACTGCCACTGCGGCGTGTACGCCGGGTCCATGCAGGTGGCCATCCGCTACGGCATCCCCCTGGTCTTCTGGGGCCAGCCCGACGCGGAGTACGGCAGCTACGGCTACACCTACGAGGCCATCCAGGAGGTCACGGAGCAGCAGTTCAACCGCTTCGTGAACCTGGGCATCACCGCCGAGGACATGGTGGGCATGCTCCCGGACTGGGTCACCCTGCGCGACCTGCAGATGTTCCGCTACCCCTCCCGGGAGGACATGCGCCGGGTGGGCGTGGTCTCCCTGCACCTGGGCAGCTTCATCCCCTGGGACCCGCGCAGCTTCGCCGACGTGCTGCGCACCGAGCTGGACTGGCGGGGCAACCGGGTGGAGGGCATCCCGCCGGAGTACGACTGGGAAAAGGTCGAGTGCATGTTCACCGGCATCCGCGACTACCTCAAGTTCATCAAGCGCGGCTTCGGCCGCACCACCCACCTGGTGAGCATCGACATCCGCGAGGGCCGCAAGGACCGGGACGAGGCCCAGCGCCTCATTGCGGAATACGACGGCAAACGCCCGGCCAGCCTGGACCTGTTCCTGGAGCTGCTGGGCATCACGGAGCAGGAGTTCATGGACATCGCCATGGGCCACTGCGTGGCCCCGTACCGCCACGACCCCGCCGCCGTGCCGCCCGCCCCCGCCCTGCCGGACCAGGGCCGATGGCGAACCCTGCTCGGCCTGGACGACACCGGAGGCGCGGACCGCTCATGATCGCGGTGGTGGACTACGCCATGGGCAACCTGCGCTCCGTGTGCCACGCCCTGAGCGAGGCGGCGGGCGCGGAGCCGGTGCGCCTGACCGCCGCCCCGGCGGAGCTGGCCGACGCCTCGCACATCGTGCTGCCGGGGGTGGGCAACTTCCGCGCGGGCATGAAGACCCTGGCCGAGCGCGGCCTGGACGAGGCCCTCGTCCGGCTGGTGCGCGACGAGGGCCGCCCCTTCCTGGGCATCTGCCTGGGGATGCAGCTGCTGGCCGAGACCGGGGAGGAGGACGGCGCGTCCCCCGGGCTGGGCATCCTGCCCGGCCGCACCCGGAGGATCCGGGCCGAGGGCCTGCCCGTGCCGCACATCGGCTGGGACGACGTGACCCTCACCGAGGCGGCCGGCCCCATCCCCCGGGAGCTCTCCGGCACGGACTTCTACTTCGTCCACAGCTACGTGTTCGACGCCCCCGGGGACCTGGTGGCCGGATGGTGCACCTACGGGGAGCGCTTCCCGGCCGCGGTCTGCCGGGACAACGTCCTGGGGGTCCAGTTCCACCCCGAAAAAAGCCGCAGGCCGGGGCTGGACCTCCTGCGCAGTTTCCTCCAGGGGAAGGCATGCTCAAGATCCGCGTGGTTCCTGCCCTGCTGCTGAAGGAGGGCCGCATGGTCAAGACCCGGCAGTTCGCCGATCCCCGGGACACCGGGGATCCCATGACCTGCGTGCGGGTCTACGACGCCCAGGGCGCGGACGAGCTGCTCATCCTGGACATCTCCGCCTCGGTGGAGGGCCGCGCCCAGTGGCTGGACATCATCGGCCGCTGCGCCGGGGAGTGCTTCATCCCCCTGTCCGTGGGGGGCGGCATCCGCACCGTGGAGGACGCCCGCCGGGCCCTGGCCGCCGGGGCGGACCGGGTCAGCGTGTCCACCGCGGCGGTGGAGCGGCCCGAGTTCGTGGGCGAACTGGCCACGGTGTTCGGCCGGGCCAACATCGTGGTCTGCATGGACGTGAAGCTGGACCCGGCCGGGCGTCCGCGCATCAGCTCCCACGGCGGCCGCCGCCTCCGGGACATCGATCCCCTGGACTGGGCCCGGGAGATGGAGCGCCGCGGGGCCGGGGAGATCTTGGTGCACAGCGTGGACCGCGACGGCATGATGCAGGGCTACGACCTGGACCTGCTGGGGCGCATCGCCCCGGCCCTCTCCGTGCCGGTCATGGCCCTGGGCGGGGTGGGCACCCTGCAGGACCTGGCCGACGGCGTGCGGATCGGCCAGGCCTCGGCCGTGGCCGCGGCGAGCATCTTCCACTTCACCGACCAGAGCCCCATCAAGGCCCACAGCTACCTGCACGACAAGGGGGTGCCGGTATGCCTGGCCTGAGCCCCCTGCCGGACAAGGCGACCGTGCGCCGCTCCGGGGCCCTGCCCCTGGCGGACAGCGAGGTCCTGCTGCGCGAGATCACCCC
>JBFWIY010000157.1:0-6679 GCA_050255855.1 Desulfovibrionaceae bacterium | reverse complement strand
GCAGGATGCGGTCGATGTCCTCGCGCAGCTGTTCGGCCCGGCGGCGGTCGGTGACGTCCAGCAGGGTGGCCAGGATGCGGTCCCGGCCCATGTCGATGAAGCGGAACTCCACGTCGAGCGCCCGGCCGTCCCGGCAGACCATGCGCCGTTCCATCATGCCCTGGGGCGCGCCTTCCCGGAGCTGGTTCCGGGCGGCCTCCAGCAGCTCGTAGGATTCCTGGCGGTAGGTCGGGTCGGGGTAGACGCGCTCGCGCAGGGCGGGCAGGTCGGGGATCTCCTCGGGGGGGTAGCCGAGCATCTCCACGTAGCGGGGGTTGATGTATTCGAGCCGCTCCTCGGGGCCGACGATGGACATGGCCAGGGGGGAGCCCTCCACCACGGCGCGGAAGCGGGCCTCGCTCTCGCGCAGGGCCTGCTCGGACTGACGGCGGGTGGTGATGTCGTCCACCACCCAGATGACGCCCTTGTCCAGGTCGGCCGGGACCTTGCCGTCCACGGCGCGGCCGGACAGGGTGCACCAGACCGTGGCGCCGTCCCGGCGGCGCAGGGGGAAGTCCACGTGCAGGCGGTCCATGGAGCGCAGGGGCGGATAGCATTCCTGGCCGAAGCGGTCGAAGTGCTCGTCGTCCAGGTGGCTGTCCCGGGCGCTTTTCCCCTCCAGCTCGCCCGGGTGGGCGTAGCCCAGGATCTCGGCCAGGCGCTGGTTGCAGCGCACCACCTTGCGGTCGCCGTCCACCATGAGGATGCCCACCATGGAGTTGGCGAAGATGGCCTCCACCTCGGCCAGGGTCTGGCGCAGGCGGCTCCGGGTGCGGCGGCGTTCGCTCACGTCGCGGCCGAAGAAGGAGACCCCGGTGATCCCCTCCCGGTCGCGGATGGGGTTGGCGATGATCTCGACGAATTGGCCGTTGGTCAGCTGGTATTCGTTGAGGATGCTCTCCCCCGCCAGGCAGCGGCGCATGACGCTTTGCCACAGGGCCCGCTTTTCGGGCGGGAGGTGCCCCAGGGGGTTGTCGTCCTGGCTGAGATCGGCATTGAAGTGCTTGAGGAAGTGGGCGTGGATGGCGGAGTTGAAATAGTTGACCCGGCCGCTGGTCTCGGCGGCCCAGATGAAGTCGTCGGTGGACTCCAGCACGGCCTTGAGCCGGGCCTGGGAGGTCTCCAGGGCGGCGGTGGCGGTCCGGACGCGCTCCTCCATCTCGGCGTAGGTGCGTTGGAGTTCGACCTCGGCCCGCTTGCGGGCGGTGATGTCGCGCACCACGCTCCAGATCCCGGCGGGGCGGCCCTCCGGGTCGCGCGCCAGGTGTACGCGCAGCTCCACGTGCAGCTCCCGGCCGGTCTTGTGGAGGACGCGCTTCTCGTAGATGTCGGAATAGCCCCGGCGCAGGACCTGGGGGAGGACGTCGCGGATCTCGCGCTCCAGGTCCTCGGGCGGGGTGTAGTGCCGGGCCGTGAGCAGGGGCATCTCCTGGTCCGTGTAGCCGAGCATGTCGCGCATGGCCGGGTTCCATTGCAGGGTCCGGCCCTCCATGTCGGACAGGCCCCAGCCGTCGAGCATGCTGTGCAGCAGGTCGGTGTAGCGTTGTTCGCTTGCGGAGCGGTCGCGTTCGGCCCGGTCGCGGCGGCGCATGGCGCGGACGAGCAGGGCGATGGCCAGGGCCTGCCCGGCCAGCAGACCCAGCACGGGCCAGGCGTAGGGGCTGAACCGGCGCAGCTGGGGCGTCGGGGCGGTCGTGGTCGATTCTGCGGGCTTGGCGGGGTCCTCAGGGTCGGCCCAGGCCGGGGCCGACAGGGCCAGGACCAGCAGGAAGGCCGCGAGCAGGATGGGCGGCAGCGCGCCCAGGGCCCGGCGCATCGGCGGCGTTCCGCGTGCCGGGGCCGCGGAGGGGGGCGTCGGGAGGGCGGGACGTGCGGGGCTGCCGAGCATGGAGAATTCGTTTATCCGTCGCCAGAATTAATAGGGTAATCGAATATATCATACCCGTGCCCGCAAGGGAACAGAAAAACCCCGGCGGCGCGAAACCTTCACGCGGCCGGGCCGGGGAAACCGTGGGCCGGAACCGGGACGTCCGGCGGAGTGGGCCGGGTCAGCGGGGGCGGTAGGTGATGCGCCCGCGGGTCAGGTCGTAGGGGCTCATTTCCACGGTGACGGAGTCGCCGGGCATGACGCGGATGCGGAATTTGCGCATTTTTCCGGAAATATGGGCCAGGACTTCGTGGCCGTTCTCCAGGGCGACGCGGAACATGGCGTTGGGAAGGGCCTCTTCCACGGTGCCGTTGACGCTGATGCCTTCTTCTTTGGGCATTGATGCTCCTTCAGGATGGGGTGCGAGAAAACCGAAGCCCGCACCGCGCGAAGCGGAGCGGGCTTCGGAAAATCACGAAAAGGGGTTTACCAGCGCTTGGCCGGACGGGGCTGGCGGGGACGGGCTTCGTTGACCTTCAGATTGCGGCCGCCGAAGGGGGAGCCGTCCAGGGCGCGGATGGCCTCATCGGCGCCGGCGTCGTCCATCTCCACAAAGGCGAAGCCGCGGGAACGGCCGGTCTCGCGGTCCATGACGATCTTCACGGAGGTGACCTCGCCGTACTGGGCGAACGCGTTGCGCAACTCGTCCTCGGAGGTCGACCAGGGCAGGTTCCCGACGTAGATGTTCTTGGCCATGTTCAGTGTGCTCCTTTCAAAGATGGTGTTGGGTTGCGTTGATATGGGCTTCGGCCCACGGCGGACGAATCACCGAACAGGGAAGCGCCGTCGGGATACCGAGTGAACCACTGGGTTGGGGAATATGCGGGGATGGAAGGGTACGGAATATTGGAATCTCTGGGCAGAAGGTCTCTGAATGTATCTAGACGCGGTTAACACCCCATACGAGCTGTCCACTGGTTTGTCCAGAATTTTTTTGCAACATGCGGGGGAAGGTGGAGAAAAAAATCTCCCCCCGGGCCGGAGGCACGAATCCGGCGCGGGGGGAGGCTCGGCGGGGCCGGAGGGGACGGCCGGCCCGCTGGGGCGTCGTTCCGGTCAGGCCGACGCGCCGTAGGAGCCCAGGCTGGTCATGCTGGAGCTGGACGAGCCGGAGGAGCTGGAGCTCTCCTGGGCGTCCAGCAGCTCGGTCTGGAGCTGGGCCAGCTCGGCGTTGAGCTGGGTGAGCTGCGCGTTCTTCTCCTCGTCGGGCAGGTCCGAGGCCTGCACCTCCTCGATCTGCTCCTTGACCTTCTCGATCTGCTCTTCGAGCTTCTTGATCTGGCTGTCGGAGCTGTCGTCGTCGGAGCTGTCGTCGTCCGAGGACGAGCCGCTCGCGCCCATGGTCATGGCCAGGGTTCGGCCTTCCTCGGAGATGCTCACGGTGTCGCCGCTCGACGTGGCGGTCTCCTCCGCGTCGGTCTCCGCGGCGGCGGCCTGCTCGGCCTCCGTGGTCCCGGCGGTCGTGGTCTGACCGTAGGTGGAAAGGGTGTACCCGGTCTGCAACGTGCCGATTTCCATGTGATGCCCCCTATGGGTTTTGCGGATTGATGCTCTACCCATATCGGCGGAACGGGGGAATTCCTTGAGGCCCGGCCGGGCCCGCGGGGCGGGAAAAATCGCGGGGCGTCCGGGAGACGCCCCGCGCCGGGAGATGCGCCCGGCTACTTGGCCTTGGCGTCCGGGGGGAGCAGGCCGGAGAGGTCCAGGTCCGCCGGGATGAGGCCCCGGCCGGCGAAGACCTTGGCCATGCGCCGCCAGCGGGCCGGGTCCACGTCGCCCAGGGGCGTGGAGTTCGCGTCGATGAGGCGCTTGGTCATGCGCGCCTCGTAGAGCAGGTGCTCGCGGTCGTGGCGCTGGGTGTAGCGGGCCAGGATCAGGTCCACCACCTGCTCGGGGTGCTCCAGGGCCCAGGCCCAGCCGCGCACGGTGGCCTGCTTCATCCGGGTGACCCGGTCGGGGTGGTTGTCGAACTCGTTGTGGGAGGCGAACAGGGTGTCGCCGTAGAAGTCGCACCCCACGGAGAGCGGGGAAAAGGTCGCGAAGGCGAATCCGTCCCGGGTGAGCTCGAAGGGTTCGTCCGTGAGGTAGGCGCTCATGCCCTGGATGCGGCCCGCCCGCAGGGCCTCGGTGTCGTAGGTGTGGGGCGCCATGTGGATGCTGGAGAGCTTCAGGCCTTCCTGCTCCAGGTAGTCGAGGATGAGCACGCCGCCGGGCTCGATGGCCAGGGTGGCCCCGGCCAGCCCGGGGATGCCCTTGGCCCCGGCCGCGGCCGAGGTGATGAGCACGATGGGCGAGTGCTGGAAGATGGGCATCAGGATCACCACGGGCTTGTGCTGGGCGTAGGCCACGGTCAGCTCGGGCCCGGCCACGCCGTATTGCGCCCGCCCCTCGGACACCTCGGTGATGGGGTCGTGCGTCGCGTCGGCCTCCACCAGGGTCACGTCCAGCCCGGCCTGGCGGTAGTAGCCCTGCTCCAGGGCCGCGTAGTACCCGGCGAACTGGAACTGGTGCTTCCAGCTGAGCTGGATGGTGACGGACTCCACCTCGCCTTTTTGGGCCCGGGCGTCCGGCGCGGGGAGGAGCCCCGCCAGCAGGCAGACGAGGCAAACGGTGAGGACGGTGCGGGCGAGGGCGGAAAGGGCTCGGCGCATGGCGGACTCCGGGGGGTCGGGCGTGGCCCGCGTCCGCCGGATCCTGCCGGACGCCGGACGGAGCGGAATGCCTGGGAAATTACCCCGGCGGCAGCAACGCGTCAACCCTGTGGGGCGGATCGGTCAGGCCCACTGCCCTGCGGCGAAGCCCGAGGCGAAGGCCCATTGCAGGTTGAACCCGCCCAGGCGGCCGGTGACGTCCAGGACTTCGCCCGTCAGGAAGAGCCCGGGCGCGCCTTTGGCCTCCAGGGTCTTGGAGGAGAGCCCGGCGGTGTCCACCCCGCCCAGGGTGACTTCGGCCCGGTCCCAGCCCGGGGGCCCGGCCGGGGTGAAGGCCAGGCCGTGCAGGGTGCGGTCCAGGTCGGCCAGGGCGCGGGGGCCCAGGGCGGCCGGGGCGCCGCCCCAGCCGTGGCGCTCGCACAGGGCCAGGGCCAGCCGCCGGGGCAGGCGGGCGGCCAGCAGGGTGCGCAGCTCCCGGCGCGGGGCCTCGGCCAGGGCCGTCTCCAGCACCGGCCCGGCTCCGGGCAGCAGGTCCAGGCTCAGGGCGCGGCCGGGCCGCCACCACAGGGAGGCGTCCAGCACGGCCGGGCCCGAGATCCCGGAATGGGTGAAGAGCAGGTCCCCCTCGGAGCCCTCGGCGGATCGGTCGCCCCCCTCCCCGAAGAGGCGCACCGGCAGGGAGACCCCGGAGAGCGAGCGGCAGAATTCCGCCTCCGCCGCCGGGGCGGGCAGGGGGGCCAGGCCGGGCCGGACCTCGGTGACGGCCAGGCCGAAGGCGCGGGCCAGGCGGTGGCCCAGGTCCGAGCCCCCGAGCCGGGGCCAGGCCGGGCCGCCCAGGGCGATGACCAGGGAGGCGGCCCGGTAGGGCCCGCCCTCGGCCGCCACCTCGAAGCCGTCCCCGGAGCGCGCGGCCCCGTGCACGGCGCAGCCCAGGCGCAGCTCGGCCCCGGCCCGTCTCGCCTCGGCCTCCAGGGCCCGGGCCACGGCGGGCGCGCCCTGGGCGCAGAAGATGCGGCCGTCGGCCTCCTCCACCGGGGTCAGCCCGCCGGCGCGCAGCAGTTCCAGGGTGTCCCAGGGGGTGAAGCGGGCCAGGGCGGACTTGCAGAAGTGCGGGTTGGCCCCGCGGTAGTCCCCGGGCCCGGCGGCCAGGTTGGTGGCGTTGCAGCGCCCGCCGCCCGAGGCGCGGACCTTGCGGGCCGTCCGGTCCGCGCGGTCCAGCACCAGGGTGCGGCGGCCGCGGCCGGCGCACTGGGCCGCGCAGACCAGGCCGGAGGCCCCGGCCCCGAGGATGAGCACGTCGTACTGGAGCATGGCGTCCTTCTTGTGCCCCATGCGGCGGGGCGGGGGCAAGGGGCGGCGGGCGTTGGGCGAAAAAAAGGGGCGGCCCCGCACTGGCGGGGCCGCCCCGGCGTCAGCCGAAGAGCGGGACTAGGCCGGCTTCACGGCCCAGGCGGGCAGGGTGGTCAGGTCGATGCCCCACAGGATGGGCAGGACATAGGCGATGAGCACCGTAATCAGCACGGTCCCTATGATGTTTAGCCAGAATCCGGCCTTGGCCATTTGTGGTATGGTGACGCAGCCTGAGCCGAAGACCACGGCGTTGGGCGGCGTGGCCACAGGCAGCATGAAGGCGTAGGAGGCCGCCACGCAGGCCGCCACGATGGGGCCGATGGGGTTGATGGCCAGGGCCACGGCGGCGCTGCCCATGACCGGCACCAGCAGGGTGGCGGTGGCGGTGTTGGACGTGACCTCCGTGAGGAAGATGGTCATGAACACCACGGTGCCGATGAAGATCACCATGGAGGAGCCCTCCAGGTCGGCCAGGCGCTCGGCGATCCACACGGCCAGGCCGGACTGCTGGAAGCCGCCGGCCAGGGCCAAGCCGCCGCCGAAGAGCAGGATCACGTCCCAGGGGATGCGCACGGCGGTCTTCCAGTCGAGCAGGAACTCGCCCTTCTGGAAGTTCACCGGGATGAAGAACAGCACCAGGGCGCCCAGGATGGCGATGGTGGTGTCGTTGACCATCTTGGAGTTGGGGAAGCTGATGAAGCCGCGGATGATC
>JBFWIY010000156.1:0-6686 GCA_050255855.1 Desulfovibrionaceae bacterium | reverse complement strand
GGTGGAGCCGCGCTCGCCGCCCGCGGTGCGCCACCAGACGTTCTGGGCCCGCCAGAGGTCCGGCTCCAGGCCGATCTCCCGGCAGCGCTCCAGCAGCTCGGCCAGCTGCGCCAGCCCCTCGGAGCCCTGGCGCATGAACTCCAGGCACATGCGCCCCACCTTGCGCCGCACCAGCGAGGCCGCGGTCTGGCCCCCGGCGTGGCCCTTGAGAAAGGCCACCAGGTCCGGCCGGGCCAGCATGGAGCAGCAGTCCGTGATGAAGGCCGCCACCAGCCCGGCCCACTGGGCGGCCCAGAAGTCCTCGTGCACCTGGGTGTGCTGGTAGGCGCGGTAGGGCAGAAACCGCGGCAGCAGCGTGCGCCCGCGCTCCAGCCACTGGTCCCAGAGGGCCTCCTCGCGCGGGGCGTGCCAGCAGAGCACGGCCAACTCCTTGTTCTTCCAGAACATGGCCGATGGCATGAGGGTTTCGCTGCGCCCCGGCGCGACGAAGAACTCCAGGACCCCGGCAAAGGGATCCTGGTCCGACCCCTCCCGCCATTCAAAGTCCATGACCGTCTCCTCGCGGTAGATGCGCCAGCGCACCCGCACCCGCCCGGTGAAGCGGGCGGCGTCCCCGGCCGCGGCCAGGACCTCCACCGCCAGGGCGGGCCAGCGCATGCCCACGCCGGACTCGGCGTCCAGCCCGGGGCGGAGCTCCCCGCCGCTGCGCAGGCAGGTCAGGGCCAGCATGGCCAGGGTGGTGACGGTCTGGCGGCGCGGCAGCACCTCCAGCTGATAGAGGTCCAGGCCGGTGTCGAAGCGCGGATCGTTGGGCACGGCGCGCTCCAGATTGGTGAGGAGCAGGCCGGAGAGGTCCCCGCCCCCGGTCTCCTCGGCCAACTGGAGGGCGCGCAGGGCGAAGGTCAGGGCGTTGCGCGGCTCCACCCGGGCGATGTCGTCGAAAAACCAGGCGCAGCTGGCGAACATGGCCTGCCCCCAGCGCGCCATGTCCAGGAGCTTCCAGCCCCGGACCCGGGCGGCCTCGTCCAGGCCGGGCCGGAACCAGTCCTTTTCGAACTGGGTGCGGCCCTCGCGCAGGGAGAGGATGGCCCCGTAGGCCAGCAGGGCCCGCTCCGGCTCGGTGATGATCCCGGCGGCGCTGGTGTCGAAATGGCGGTCCAGCTCGACCTTGAGGGCGTCCAGGCCCTGGCGCAGGGGGGCGCGCCAACGCTGGTTCCAGCCCGGGTGGCCGCCCGTGGAGCAGCCGCAGTCCGAGCGCCAGCGCTCCACCCCGTGCACGCAGCTCCAGCTGGAGGGCTCCGCCACCTGGACCCGCCACTGGGGCGGATTGTCGGCCAGGAAGGCGGCGAAGTTGGTGAGCGCCAGGCCCTCGCGGCCGGAGCGGGCCTGCTCCAGCAGGTAGGCCAGCGCCATCTCCCCGAAGGGGAAATGGTGGCCGTAGGTCTCGCCGTCCGTGGCCAGGGAGAGCAGGCCGTCGCCCGGGGGCGGGGCGGCCCCGGCGATGCGCTTGAAAAAGGCCTCGCCGTCCTTGAGCAGCCCCTCGAAGGCCACGGCCTGGGAGATGGGCCCGTGGTAGAAGAAGATGGCCAGCTCCCGGCCCGAGGGCAGCTCCACCTTGTAGGGCCGGGTCACGTCCAGGGAACCCTCGTCCACCGGGGCGAACCCGCCGCCCGGCGCGGCCACGGCCCGGGCCTGGCGCGGGGCCAGCACGGTGAAGCGCACCCCCAGCTCGGCCAGGACCTCCAGGGTCGGGGTGTCCACGGCGGCCTCGGCCAGCCACATGCCCTCGGGGTCGCGGCGGTAGCGGGCCCGGAAATCGTCCATGGCCCAGGCCACCTCCAGGCGCTTGTCGCGCTCGCTGGCCAGGGGAAGGATGGCGTGGTGGCGCACCTGGGCCATGGCGTTGCCCCGGCCCCAGCGGCGCAGGCTGGCGCGGTCGGCCTCCAGGATGCGCTCGTAGGTCTCGGGCATCTCCCGGGCCAGCCAGGTGAGCAGGGTCGGCCCGAAATTGAAGCTGATCCATTCGTAGCAGTTGACGATGGAGTGGATGCGGCCGCCCTCGCCCAGGCGGCGGGCAAAGGCCATGGGCGCGTAGGACTCGCGGATGATGCGCCGGTTCCAGTTCTCGGCGGGCGCGGCCGTGCCCTCGGGCAGGATGGTCTCCAGCCAGGGGTCCTCGCGCGGGGGCTGATAGAAATGGCCGTGGATGCAGACGAAACGCTCGTTCATGGGCATACCCTCTCCCTTTCCGGTATCCCCTGAAACCCGGGGGAAGTCCAGGAGAGAATCCCGGGCGGCGACTCCGCCCGGCAGGCCTGCCCCGCCGGTCAGAGCGGCCCCAATCCTCCCATTCGGCGTCGCCCCGGCCCCGGTCCGGCTCCGACGGCCCGCTCTGCGCGAATTCTCATCCTTCGGGGACCGCGCTGCGCGATATCTGCGCGATTGCGGCACGACAAATCTCGCAACATCATCAATTTATCATATTATTTCACAGTGTTTTATGTGGCACACCGTTTGCTTTCTCCTATGGCAAATGATGGCCCGAAACACCCAACCACAGCATTCACCATCAACCCCATCGCCCGGATCGGCCCTGTCGCCGGACCGCGGTACCAGCCCTCGGCGCGTCACAACCGCCGCGGCGCCGACGCCGAACGCCGCCCCAGGACGATGACCTTCCCAAGGAGGGAGTCACCATGTTGAAGATTCGTGTTCTCCTGGTAGATGATGACTATCGGTTCCGCACCGACCTAGCCAAGACCTTGGAAGACCAGGGGTTCGAGGTCATGACGGCCTCCCGTGTCTCCGAAGCCCTGGCCCTGCGCGACGCCGAGCCCGACGTGGTGGTCTGCGACCTGCAGATGCCCGAGAAGAACGGCGACGAGCTCATGGAGGCCTTCCGCTCCCGGCCCACCACCCAGATCATCGTGCTCACCAGCCACGGCTCCGTGAGCAAGGCCGTGGAGGCCTCCTGGATCGGCGCCTTCGACTACCTGACCAAGCCCTGCGACGTGAAGTTCCTGATCTCGCGCATCAAGGACGCCTACAAGACCTCCACCACGGGCTGGCACGCGGAGATCCACGCCGAGGACCTGATGATCCCGCTCTCCCAGTACACCACCATCCGCAGCGACCAGAGCGTGCTGGAGGCCATCCAGTCCCTGCGCGAGCACAACGAACGGATCATTCCCCAGGACCTCGTCTCGGACAAGGGCCATCGGTCCATCATCGTCATGGACCCCACCAACCACGAGGCCATCGGCTACGTCACCATCCGTGACCTGGTGGGCGGACTGTACAAGGCCCACCTGGCCGCCCAGCCCTCGTCCAAGGAGACCACCCGCTTCTCGCGCTTCTTCTGGGACGGCGTGTTCACCCGCCAGGTGGAGGACCTGCTCAACGTGCCCATCAGCCAGGTCATGAGCGCGCACACCCTGCGCGTGAACGTCCAGGCAACCCTCATGGAGGTGGCGGAGATGATGTTCGCCCACAACCTGCCGCGGTTGCTCGTGGAGGACGAGGGCAAGGTGGTGGGCATCATCCGCGACCAGGAACTCTATCAGGAGATCGATCGTATCGCCAAGCAGGCCTGACGCCCCTGCTCGGCCCCGCGGGCCGCGCCGGGCTCACCCCCCCCGCGCGACCCCGACTCCCATCCTTGCGGCCCGGCAGGGAGTGTCCCTGCCGGGCCGTTCCACGCCCACCGCCGGGCCGGTCCCGGCCCCTCCATTCCCGCCGCCCGATCCCGGCCCGGCCCGCATTCCCGGCTCAGCCGCTCCCATGCCGCCATATCCGCTTCGTTCCCGTCCCAGACCGCCCAAGCCGCCCCCCCCGCGCCCGGCCTTCCCCTCCTGCCGTCCCCCTATTCCGTGACGCCCGCCGTTATCCCCGCCGCGCCGACCTCGTTCCCGGCCCATTCCCCCCCGGCCTTTCCTCCTACCGCTCCCCGATCCCCCCCATGCCTTCGCCGCTCTCACCATCCCTACGTTGAGCCCCACCGCGTCCCATCCCGGCTCCGCGCGTCCCGGCCCGCCGCTCCCCCTCCGTTTCGCCCCGGTCCGCCGCGTTCCAAGCCGGGCCGTCCAACCAAAACCTGCCGCGTCCGATCTCCTCCTGCCGCTTTCGATTTCGTGACGCCCGCCGTTTCGGCCTCTCCTCCTCCCGCCGCTCTGCCGCCTCTGCATTTGGCCCATCGCGTCCCGGACCGATCCGCCGAGTCCCCCCTCTATCCAGGCCCAGCCTGCCGCGTCCGATCTCCTCCTGTCATTCCTGGTCCCGTGACGCCCGCCGTTATCCCCACCGAGCCGCCCCCGTTCCCGGCCCAGCCCGCCGCGTCACCGCGTCCGACCTTTCCGCCTGCCACGCTCTGCTTCCGCCGCGCCCACCTTTGCCCTCGTCGTCCTGATTTTTGGTCCCGCCACGTCCGCGGCCCGGCCCGCCACATCCGATTTTCTCCTGCCCTCCCAATTCCGCCACGCCCGCCGTCCCGGCCTCTTTCCGCTCTCGGCTCGCCCCCCCCTGCTTTTGGGCCCCCGCCGCGTCCAGGCCCGCCCCACCACATCCCGATCCGCCACCTTCGCCCCCCGTCCGACCTCAGTCCATCGCCACCGCGGCCCGGCCGCCTCCCATTTTACACCGCGTCCGGCCGCGTTCCCGCCGCCGCTCCATCCCGCCGCGTCCGCTCCCGCCCGCCACGCCGCGTCCGAATCAATTTCGCCCCGCCCCCCCGCCACCCGACCGTCCCCCCCGTCCCCAGTTCGCCCGCCGACGCCCCTCCCGCCGTACTCCCCGCCTCACCCGCGCCCTCGCTCGTCCACTTCCTCCTTCGTCCGCTCGCTCCCTCCGCCCTCCCCCCTCTTGCCTGCCCTATTCTCCCATCCTCCATCCCCCTCACCCCTATCTCCCTCCCACTCATCCTCCATCTTCCCCCTCCATCCCACCCCCTCCCCCTCGTCCCCTCTCATCCCCCTCATCCCCATCCCCACCTGTCCCTCACCCTCAAAAAACTCCGTAAGTGGCTGCCCCCTCTCTGAGATTTTCCGCAAATGATCGCGCAGACATGGGATTCCGCGCCCCTCGGAGTCGCCGCCCTCGCCCATGCGACACCCCACCCCTCCGCGGCGGTTTCCGGCCCAGCCCGGCCATTCCGGGGCCGACAAGTCGCGCAATAAATCGCGCAATATCCTGCCGGATGGGCCGGATCGGCCGGTCCGGCCCATTCCGCGCCCATTCGCCCGCCGTTGGCGAAAAAAAAGCCCCCCGCCGTCTCCGGCGGGGGGCCCGTACTGGAATCGCAGGCCGCCCGGCTAGCCCAGGGCCGCCACCTTGCGCACCAGGCGCAGGAGCTGGTTGGTGAAGCCGGCCTCGTTGTCGTACCAGATGATGCACTTCACCTGGGTGTCGCCCATGACCCGGGTGAGCTGGGAGTCCACCACTCCGCCGAAGGTGGAGCCCATGAAGTCCGTGGAGACCAGCGGCTCTTCGGTGTAGCCCATGCTCTCGTTGGCCGCGGCCTTGAGCACGGCGTTGACGGCCTCGGCCGTGGTGGAGGTCTCCAGCTCGCACACCAGGTCCACCAGGGAGACGTTGGGGGTGGGCACGCGGATGGCCATGCCGTCCAGCTTGCCCTTCAGGGCCGGGATGACCAGGCTCACGGCCTTGGCCGCGCCCGTGGTGGTGGGCACCATGTTCACGGCGCAGGCCCGGGCCCGGCGGATGTCCTTGTGGGAGCCGTCCAGGATGCGCTGGCTCATGGTGTAGGAGTGCACCGTGGTCATGATGCCGTGCTTGATGCCGAAGTTGTCGTGGAGCACCTTGGCCACCGGGGCCAGGCAGTTGGTGGTGCAGGAGGCGTTGGAGACGATCTTCTGCCCGGCGTTGAGGTCGGCGTCGTTGACCCCGATGACGATGGTGGCGTCGGGATCCTTGGCCGGGGCGGAGACCACCACCCGCTTGGCCCCGCAGGCCAGGTGCTTCTCGCAGCTGGCCCGGTCGGTGAACTTGCCCGTGGACTCCACCACCACCTCGCAGCCCATCTCGCCCCACTTCCACTCGCCCGGCGCGTCGCGGGTGACGAGCACCTGTTTGCCGTCGAGGGTGAAGCCCTGGTCGTTGGCCTCCACGCCCGGAAAACGGCCGTGCACGGAGTCGTACTTGAGCAGGTGGGCCAGGTCCTTGTTGGAGGCGCGGGCGTTGACCGCCACCAGCTCCAGGCCGGACTCCCCGGCCAGCAGGCGGGTCAGGTAGCGACCGATGCGGCCGAAGCCGTTGATGCCGATCTTCACTGCCATGATGGTACTCCTTTCACCGTTTCACGGTTGCGTCTGGGGTTGGGCGGAAGCGCGGCCCCGCGCGCCCCGGCGGGCGCGGGCGGGGCTGTGTCCCCGCGTATGCATATACGACATTTGCGACGCGATTGCCACTGGTCGCGGCGGTTTTTCCGGCCCGGAATCCCCGAGGGCTCTGGAGCAATGTCCGGATCACCCCACGATCACGTCTCGCTCAACGCCCGGTCAACTCCCGATCAGCGCCCGGACGGGGCCGTCCCGTCGCCCCGGGTCCCCGGGTCCAGGCGCTCGGCCAGCCGGTCCAGGGTGCCGCGGTCGTTGAAGTCGAAGTGCAGCGGGGTGAGGGTGATGTGCCCCTTGCTGAGCAGGTCGCGGTCCGTGCCGGGCCGCACGCGCTCC
>JBFWIY010000155.1:0-6705 GCA_050255855.1 Desulfovibrionaceae bacterium | reverse complement strand
CCCTCGGGGTCCAGGAAGCGCCGCCAGTTGCGCTCGTTGATGGTCTCGGGCCGCCCGCCCGCCGGGATGTACAGGTCCGCGGCCACCTGGTTGTGCAGGTCGTCGCGGCGGCGGACGCCCTCCGGGGTGTCCGCGGGCAGGACAAAGGCCCCGGCCCCGCGCAGCCTGCCGGGCCGGAACTCGTGGCAGCGCCCGCCCCGGCGGATGAGGCGCAGGAGCTCCCCGTGGTCCAGGCCGTCCGGGTCGTACACGCAGCCGTGGCCGTCGCTCAGGCACAGGATGCGCGCCCGCTCGCCGTATTCCCGGATGAGGATGCGCACGGTGTTGGAGGCCACGTCCCCGGCCGGGCCGCCGGTGAGCTTCACGGTGAAGGGCTCGGCCGCCGGGTCCAGGCCCAGGGCGGCCAGCACCTCCCCGGCCCAGACCACCACGCCTTCGCTGGTGACGCCGTAGCGCTTGTGGTTGATGCCCGCGCGGGCCTTGGAGCTCATGAAGGCCGCGGGCCAGCGGTAGCCGCGCTGCCGGGCGCGCCGGGCGATCCAGGCGATGTGCTCCGGGGTGATGTGCTCGTCCGGGCCCAGGTAGATGATCTCCTCCCGGCCCAGGTAGTCCACCACGGCCTTGGGGAGCCGCCCGTCCGGCCCGGGCGCGAGCAGGTCCAGGAAGGCGTCGATGACGCTCCGGACGGCCAGGTCGGCCTCGGCCCGGGGGCCGAGCAGGAGCACGGCCTTGGCCCCGCCCTCGGGGATGTCCTTGTTCTTGAGCTGCTGGGCCCGGGCCAGGGCCGTGGCCTCGCCGAACAGCCGGTTGGACTCCAGCTCGAACTGCTCGCGGGTGCGCGTGGGCACCAGACGCAGCCCGCCCCGGGCCATGTCCCGGTAGCGCACGTGGAACCCGAAGCAGTCCGGGCCGTGGAAGCAGTAGACCCCGAAGGGCCGCTCCCCGCCGTCCCGGGGCAGGAGGCGCGGGTCCAGGCGGAAGGCCAGGCCGAAGCGGTCCTCCATATAATAGTTGGTGCGCAGCACGCGGCGGAAGAAGCGGTAGATGCAGGCCAGGATGGCGCGCTCCACGGGATCGGACGCGGCGCGCAGGCGCAGGGCCGTGCGGGCCGTGGCCTCGCGCACCCGCGCCGCGCGGCGCTTGCGCCCCAGGCCCGGGGCCAGGCGGGCCTCGAAGAAGTCCAACAGGGCCTCGGCCGCCTCGGGCCGGGCCAGCACGGTGCGCACGATGCGGTCCGCCGTGAAGGCGTAGGGGTTGCGGGACACGAGGAACTGGTGGGCGAAGCCGCAGGCCGCCTGCATGAGCTGCACCCGGCCGATCTCCCAGCCGCGCTCCGCGGCCAGGGGCTCCAGGCCGTGGAAGGCGAACCACTTGATGCGCCGCAGCTGGCGCTCCATGCGCCGCCAGGCCGCCGAACGGGCCGTGAGCCCGGCGGCGCGGTCCACGTAGAAACTGAGCACCGCCAGGGTCTCCCCGTCCGCGTCGGTGAACTCGTCGCCATAGGCCCGGCGCACGTCCACCCCGGCCCGGGCGAAGACCTTCACGGCCTGGAGCAGGAGCCCGCGGGCGGGCGGATGGCTCATGGCCACGGCCACCCGGGTCAGGCCCGCGCGGCGGTCCGGCTCCAGGCGGACGTGGACGCGCTCGGTGCCGCGCACGCAGCCGCACAGCTCGAAGTGGCGCATGGCGCGGCCGGGCTCGAACTTCTCCACGTAGTCCTCGGTGGCCGAGGCCAGGAACCGGGCGAAGTCCTCGCCCCGGGCGGCCATGTCGAAGCCGGTGTCGGCCAGGGCGTGCAGGGCCCGGTCGAACTCCGGCCCGTCCACCCGGCACATGGGCCGGCGGCCCAGCAGAAAGGTGTCCAGGCGCAGGGTCCCGTCGGCGCTGGAATACAGCCGGGCGGTCTGGATGTGCTCGTCGCGCAGCTGCTCCAGCCCGGCCACCAGGGCGGCCATGTCGCCGCCGGGCGCGATGTGGGTGATCCGCGTGCCGCAGGGGCTCTTGAGCACCACGGCGTGGGGCTCGTCCCCGGCGCGGGAGGCCACCAGGGCCTGGAGGTGGCGGACCTGCTCCTCGCGCGAGTGGGTGCGGAAGTAGTACTCCGGCATGTTGGCGAAGAACCAGGGCGCCAGGTCCCCGGCCGCGGCGTCCAGGCGGGCGCGGACCTGGTCCAGGACCTCGGGGGCGGGGGCGGAGGCCGAAGGGGCGACGCGGGCGGGCGGACGGCGCGGACTCACGGCCGGACCCGGGATCGGATTGGGTGGCGCAACGGTTCGAGGCGGGGTCCCATGCTCCCTTCATGCCTCCGGGGACGGCCCGCGTCAAGGCCCGCCGCCCGGAGCGTCTCCCCGACTTGTGATCCGACGCGGAAACGGCTACTGGATAGGGTAGCGACAACCAGGAGCACCGGGAGACGCCATGAGCAAAACCGACATCCTGCTGGAGACCGGAACCAACGAACTGGAGATCCTCGAATTCTTCATCAACGAGGTCCCCACTCCCGGAGCCGAGCCCCGCCCCGCCTATTTCGGCATCAACGTGGCCAAGGTCATGCAGGTCATCGAGAGCCCCAACCTGGAGGCCCCGGAGTCCGCCCCGCACCCGTCGTTCCTGGGCAACATCCCCCTGCGCGGCCACATCCTGCCCGTGCTGGACCTCTCGGTCTGGCTGCACATGGACAAGATCGACGCCCCCCACGACATCGTCATCGTCACCGAGTTCAGCCAGGCGGTCACGGGCTTCCTGGTCTCGGGCGTGACCGAGATCCACCGCGTGGGCTGGAAGGAGGTCATCCCCCCCAGCGGCTACGTGGCCGCGGGCACCGACGCCATCATCGGCCTGGTGAACATGGAGGACCACTTCATCCAGCTCCTGGACCTGGAGACCATCCTCTCGGACCTGACCCGCAAGGACGCCGCGGACCCCGAGGTGCGGGCCGAGCGCGCCTACCGCGCCCTGGTGGCCGACGACTCCCCCACCATCCGCCTCCTGCTCCAGGAGAACCTCGAAGCCGCCAACTTCCTGCCCATCGTGACGGGCAACGGCGAGGAGGCCCTGACCACCGTGCGCCGCCTGCGCGACCAGGCCCGCGACCAGGGCCGCCCCCTGGACGAGCTGGTCAACGTGGTCATCTCGGACATCGAGATGCCCCTCATGGACGGCTTCAGCCTGACCAAGAACATCAAACAGGACCCGGAGCTGGCCCATCTGCCCGTGATCCTGTACTCCTCCATCATCACCAAGGAGCTCCGCCACAAGGGCGAGTCGGTGGGGGCCGACGCCCAGGTCTCCAAGCCCGACATCGGCCTCATCCCCCAGGTGGCCATCGAACTCATCGAAGGACGGTAAGACATCCGTGGCCTCCGCCAAACAGCAGATCATCGACACCTTCCTGGCCGAAACCGACGAACGGCTCATGGACATCGAATCCGGCATCCTGGCCATGGAGAGCTTCGGGGCGCGCGTGGACCCGGAGCTCATCCACGCCATCTTCCGCGACGCCCACTCCGTGAAGGCCGGGGCCAACCTGCTCCACTACCGCAACATCGAGACCCTGGCCCACCGTCTGGAGAACATCCTGGACCTGGTGCGCCACGGCCAGCTCGTCCCGGACGACGCCCTGGTCTCCTGTCTGCTGGAGGGCCTGGACCGCATCCGCGAGCTCGTGGAAGACCTGGAGGCCAGCGACGCCATGGACATCGCCCCGCAGCTGGCGTCCCTGGCCCACTTCGCCCCCGCCGGGGAGGAGCCGCGCTGATCGTCGGGCAAGGGGTGCGTTTCTTCGGGTTTTCGCTTTCTTTTTCCAATCATTTCTGGTAACGCCCTCGAAATTCCCCACACCCTCCGCCGCGGACCGCCAGGGGCTTGCGCGGTCCGCATGGGTGCCCGGGGATCAAGGGGGGCTCATGTCGAACCAGACCGACGCGCCGGACAACGGCGCGGACATTGAGGTGCGCCCGGAAACGGGCAAGCCCGAGGCCAAGCGCGCCGCGCGCCGCCAGGGGGACGCCTTCTGGCGCCAGCGCCTGCTGCGCCTGATCCATCCCGACCGCTGGAGCCTGCGCGGCCGCTTCGTCTACGCCTCGGGCGTGCTGCTGCTGCTCGGGGTGGTCACCACCATCTTCTTCGTGGCCCACGCCATGCACCGCAGCCTGGAGACCGCCCTGGCCGACCGGCTGGATACCTACGAGCGCTGGCTGTCCCACGAGATCCGGGGACTGGAGGACGGCCTGGCCCTCCAGGCCGCGGCCGCCGTGGCCCTGCCGGGCGTGTCCGACGCCCTGGCCCGCGGGGACCGCGCCGCCCTGGAGGGCGCGCTCACCCCGGCCCTGGAGCGCATCCGCCTGGGCACGGGCCACACCCCTCCGCCCCTCCAGTTCTACGACGCCGAGGGCAAGCCCCTGTTCAACACCTGGACGCGCTCCGGCGGCAGCGACGACCCGGGCTGGGACGCGGGCATGGCCGCCGCGGCCCTGCACGACCTCACCCCCCTGGCCGGGCTCCAGGTGCAGTCCACCGGCCCGCGCTTCGCCGCGGTGATCCCGGTGCTGGCCGACGGCCGCGCCGTGGGCGCGGTGGAGGCCGTGGCCGGGCTGGACGAACTCTTCGCGGGCATGGCCCTGCCCCCGGAGTACGGCCTGGTGGTGGCCCTGGACCCCAAGGCCGCGGAACGGCTCCACGAGAGCGCGGCCCGGCGGCCCCTGGCCGGGCTGGTGGTCACGCGCGCCTTCGGCGGGGCGGACCTGCACGACCTGGCCGCCGCGGCCGGAAACGGCCCCCTGCCCTCGGCCGTGGGCACCGTGCGCCTGCGCGCCGTGCGCCAGGCCGACTACCGCGGCCAGAGCGTGGGCCAGGCCCTGCTCACCTACGACGCGGCCCGGCCCGTGGGCGACGTGGAGGACCGCTTGTTCATGCTCGGCTGGCTGGCCGTGGGCGGGGCGGCCTTCCTGTGGCTGGTGCTCTACATCAACGTCAAGCGCATCCAGGACTTCCTGACGCGCATGAAGAAGGTCATCATCGCCTCCCACTCCACGGACTTCAGCGAGCGCCTGGAGACGGACACGGTGCACTGCCTGGAGGTGCTCCAGTGCCGCAACAAGGAGTGCCCGGTGTACCAGGACCCCACCCGGGTCTGCTACCTGGAGACCGGGGACGAGGCCATCTCGCCGCGCTGGCGGGGCACCTGCATCTTCCTCAACAAGTACAAGACCTGCGCGGCCTGCCCGGTGTACCGCCTGCGCCACGGCGACGAACTCATGGAGATGCGCCACGTGCTCAACACCATGATGCGCCTGTGGAGCCTCTTCCTGGGCCGCATCGGGCGGCTGCTCTCCGAGGTGCTGCGCACGGAGCGGGCCGGCCGGGTCTCCCTGGACGAGGTCTCCGGCTACCTGGAGGCCATGGCCCGGCTCACCAGCTACAGCCACGACCTCCAGGGCGTGTACGACCGCAGCGAGGTCTACCGCCAGCTGGAGCACGTGTTCGAGGAATCCTTCGGCATCTCGCGTTTCGCCCTCCTGGAGGAGGACTCGGAAAAGCGCATGTCCGCCGTGCTGGACCGCATGCCCCCGGACGCCCTGCACCCCGAGGTGCTGGTGAACTCCGAGCTGTGCCGGGCCAGGCGCGTGGCCGAGGACGTCATCTCGGCCCAGAACCCGGTGCTCTGCCCCTACTTCAACATCAACACCGCCACCCACGTGCGCTGCTGCCTGCCCATGGTCATGGGCGGCCGGGTGGGCGCGGTGTTCACCTTCGTGCTCTCGCGCGCCCAGTGGGAGGCCAACAAGCGCTCCCTGGTCATCCTCAAGAAGTACCTGGAGGAGACCGCGCCCACGCTCTCCTCCCTGCGCCTGCTGGAGCTGACCAAGGAGCAGAGCCTGCGCGACCCGCTCACCCACTGCCACAACCGGCGCTTCCTGGACGAGTACCTCTCCCAGGTGGAGCACCTGGCCGAGCGCATGCCGCGCCGCATCGGCTTCATCATGGCCGACCTGGACCACTTCAAGATGGTCAACGACGAGCACGGCCACCAGGCGGGCGACCAGATCCTGCGCCAGGTGGTGCGCATCATGCGCGAGAACATCCGGCGCGCGGACCTGCTGGTGCGCTATGGCGGGGAGGAGTTCCTGGTGCTGCTGGCGGAGACCAGCCAGGCCGACGCGGCCGAGCACGTGGCCGAGAAGATCCGCGCCGCCGTGGAGACCGCGGACCTGGCCATCCCCAGCGGGGCGCGGCTCAAGAAGACCATCAGCCTGGGCGTGGCCGTGTTCCCGGACGACGCGGACCAGCTCTACCGGGCCATCAAGTACGCCGACGTGGCGCTCTACCAGGCCAAGGAGAACGGGCGCAACCGGGTGGTGCGCTTCCTCCCGGAGATGTGGAAGGACGAGGACGGCTACTAGGACGCCCGGAAAGGACGACGAAGGGAAGACGAAAACGGCCCGGGAGCGCGCTCCCGGGCCGTTTTTTCGCGTCAGTTGCGCAGGTTCTCGGCCGCCCGGCTCAGGGCCGCCAGGGGCGTGTCGGCCAGGACCAGGGACTCCACCTTCTTCAGAAACGCGTCGAAGTCCAGGCGCTCCAGGTCCAGGTCCAGGCCGCGGGCCCGGAAATAGGCCGAAAGAAAGGCCGCCGTGGCCTCGATGTCCAGCAGGTCGGCCAGGGCCTGGGCGGACTCCAGGCCGGTGAAGGGCTTGTTGCCGCCGCCCA
>JBFWIY010000154.1:0-6708 GCA_050255855.1 Desulfovibrionaceae bacterium | reverse complement strand
GGGGAGGCGGCGCGTTCGTTGTTCAGGTACACGCCGCCGGCCTGGACGGCCTTGCGGGCCTCGCCCTTGGACTTGGCCAGGCCGAGGTCCACCAGGAGCTGGGGGAGGTCCGGGATGGCGGTTTTGGGGACCGTAATGGTGGGGGCGGACTCCAGGGCCTGGCGCAGGGTGGCCGGATCCACCTGGGTGAGGTCGCCGGACCCGAACAGGGCCTGGGTGGCGGCGTGGACCTTTTTGAGTTCGTCCTCGCCGTGGACCAGGATGGTGACGGCGTCGGCCAGGGCCTTTTGGGCGCGGCGCAGGTGGGGTTCGGCCGCGGTGGCCTGCTCCAGGTCCGCGATCTCGGCCTGGGTCAGGAAGGTGAAGTATTTGCAGAACCGGATGACGTCGGCGTCGTCCGCGTTGATGAAGTACTGGTAGAAGGCGTAGGGCGAGGTCTTGTCCGCGGAGAGGAAGATGGCCCCTTTTTCGGACTTGCCGAACTTCTTGCCCGAGGCGGTGGTGATGAGCGGGAAGGTCAGGGCGAAGCCCGCGCCGCCCTCCTTGCGCCGGATGAGTTCGCAGCCCGCGGTGATGTTGCCCCACTGGTCGCCGCCGCCGATCTGCAGGGCGCAGCCGCGGGTCTTGTACAGGTGGTGGAAGTCGTTGCCCTGGAGCACCATGTAGGAGAACTCGGTGTAGGAGATGCCGGTGTCCTCGCGTTCGATGCGGGAGCGGACCGAGTCCTTCTGGAGCATCCAGTTGACCGTGAAGTGCTTGCCCACGTCGCGCAGCAGGTCCAGGGCGCTCATGGTCCGGGTCCAGTCGTAGTTGTTCACCACGTCGGCGGGCTCGCCGGTGTTGCGGCTGACAAAGGCGTTGATCTGGGCCTGGATCTTGGCGGCCTGGGCGTCCAGGGCGGCCTCGTCCAGAAACTCGCGCTCCTTGTCCTTGCCCGAGGGGTCGCCGATGCGGCCCGTGGCCCCGCCCAGGAGGTAGAGGGGGCAGTGTCCGGCCTTCTTGAAGCGCACCAGGGAGAGCAGGGGCACCAGGTTGCCCACGTGCAGGCTGTCGGCGGTGGGGTCGAACCCGCAATACAGGGCGCGGCCCGGGGTGGAGAGGTAGTCGCGCAACCCGGCCTCGTCGGAGACCTGGTTGACCAGTCCGCGCCATTTCAGCTCGTCGAGAATGTGCATGTCGTGGGTCCTGGGATGGGAAGGGTTAGGGTTGCATGCGCCGGGTGATCCACTTCTTGGCCGGCGGCGGGGCATAGGTCTCGAACTGGGCCAGCAGGCCCTCGGGGGTGTCGTCGCGCAGGATCATGTCGCGGTGGTAGCCCGGGATGAAGCCGTGCGCCGTGGCCGTGTCCAGAAAGCGGGCCAGGAGTTCGTAGAAGCCGCCCACGTCCAGCAGGCCGCAGGGCTTGGCGTGCAGGCCGAGCTGGTTCCAGGTGAGCACCTCGAAAAACTCGTCCAGGGTGCCCAGGCCGCCGGGCAGGGCCACGAAGGCGTCGGAAAGCTCGGCCATGCGGGCCTTGCGCTCGTGCATGGTCCGGACCACGTGGCTCTCGGTGAGGCCGGTGTGGGCGATCTCGTGGTCCACCAGGCGCTGGGGGATGACGCCCACGGCGCGGCCGCCCGCGCCGAGCACGGCGTCGGCCAGCTCGCCCATGAGCCCCACGCTGGAGCCGCCGTAGACCAGGGTGAGCCCGCGCGCCGCCAGCACCGCGCCCAGCCGGCGGGCGGCCTGGGTGTACGCGGGCAGGGTGCCGGGGTTGGAGCCGAGAAAAACGCAGACGCTGTGCACGGAAACGACCTCTCAGGCGACTTCTTCGTGGACCAGGGCCACCGAAACGGCGCGGCCCGTGGATTCGTCTAGTTCAAAACACGCGCCTTGTAAAACGCAGGGCCCGGACGCGGGCTCGAAGCGCTCCGGAAGCCCGGTGAGGAACCGGCGCAGCACCCCGGCGCGCTTCATGCCCAGGCATCCGTCGCGCGGGCCGCACATGCCCAGGTCCGTGACATAGGCCGCGCCCCCGGGCAGGAGGCGGGCGTCGTTGGTCTGGACGTGGGTGTGGGTGCCCAGGACCGCCGAGACCCGGCCGTCCAGGTGCCAGCCCAGGGCCTGCTTCTCGCTGGTGGCCTCGGCGTGGAGGTCCACCACGATGCAGCGCACGTCCGGGTCGCGCTCGGCCAGGGCGGCCAGGATGGCGTCCGCCGCGCGAAAGGGGCAGTCCGCCTCGGGCATGAAGGTCCGGCCCTGGAGGTTCAGCACGGCCAGGGGGGCCAGCCCGGGCCGCCGCAGCACGCGCAGCCCGGCCCCGGGCACCCCGGGCGGCAGGTTGGCCGGGCGCAGCAGCCGGGGCTCGGCGTCCAGCAGGGGATGGAGATCGGCGTTGCGAAAGGTGTGGTTGCCGCCGGTGAGGGCGTCGATGCCCAGGTTCAGGAGCTCGCGGGCGTTCTTGGCCGAGAGGCCGATGCCGCCCGAGGCGTTCTCCCCGTTGGCCAGCACCAGGTCCGCGGCCAGGGACTCGCGCAGACGCGCCAGGCGCTTCTTCACCGCCGCCCGGCCGGGACGGCCCACGATGTCGCCCAGGAAGAGGATGCGCATCCCCGGATCTCCTCGTTTCAACGGCCTCCGGCGGCCAGAGGGGGTCGCTCACGCGACTTTTGTTGGGGGGAGCTTTCCAAGAGCCAGCCCGCCTGGACCGCGCCCACCCCGGAACCCCGATGACTCCTCAAGAAAGAAGGGCTTCGGGAGCCGGTCCTGACGGACCGCCCCCCGAAGCGCTCCCCCCAACCACCGTCGCGTAGCGACCTACTTGGCGTAGCCCACGGCGCGTTTTTCGCGGATGACCGTGACCCGGATCTGGCCGGGGTAGGTCATGTTGTCCTCGATCTTGCGGGCGATGTCCTTGCAGAGCATGTGGGTGTCGTCGTCGCCCACCCGGTCCGCGTCCACCATGACCCGGATCTCGCGCCCGGCCTGGATGGCGTAGGCCTTGGCGACCCCGCTGAAGCTGGTGGCCAGGCCCTCCAGCTCCTCCAGGCGCTTGACGTAGTTCTCCAGCAGCTCCTTGCGCGCGCCGGGGCGGGCGCCGGACAGGGAGTCCGCGGCCTGCACCAGGTTGGCCAGGATGCTCTGGGGCGGCACGTCCTCGTGGTGGGCCATGATGGCGTGCACGATCTCCTTGCTCTCGCCGTGCTTCTTGGCCAGGTCCGCGCCGATGACCGCGTGCGGGCCCTCCACCTCGTGGTCCACGGCCTTGCCGATGTCGTGCAGCAGCCCGGCCCGCTTGGCCTGCTTCTCGTCCAGGCCGAGCTCCGCGGCCATGATGCCGCAGAGGAAGGCCACCTCCAAGCTGTGGTGCAGCACGTTCTGGGAGAAGCTGGTGCGGTAGCGCAGCTGGCCCAGGAGCTTGATGAGTTCGGGGTGGATGCCGTGCACGGCCACGTCGAAGGTGGCCTGCTCGCCGATCTCGCGCAGCTTGACCTCCATCTCCTGCTCCACCTTGTGCACGATGTCCTCGATGCGGGCGGGGTGGATGCGGCCGTCGTGGATCAGGCGCTCCAGGGCCTGCTTGGCCACTTCGCGCTTCAGGGGACTGTAGGCCGAGAGCACCACGGTCTCCGGGGTGTCGTCGATGATGAGGTCCACGCCGGTGGCGGCCTCCAGGGCGCGGATGTTGCGGCCCTCGCGGCCGATGATGCGGCCCTTCATGTCCTCGCTGGGCAGGGTCACGGCGGTGACGGTGTGCTCGGCGGCGTAGTCGCCCGCGTAGCGTTGCAGGGCCAGGGACAGGATCTCCTTGGCCTTCTTGTCCGCGGTCTCCTTGGCCTCCATCTCGATGTTGCGGATCATCTTGGCGGACTCGTGCCGGGTCTTGGACTCGGTCTCGGCCATGATCTTTTCGCGGGCCTCTTCGCGGGTCAGGCCGGAGATGGCCTCCAGGCGAGCGCCCACCTCCTCGGCCTGGGCCATGACGGCCTCCTGCTGCTCCTCCAGGCCCTTCTCCTGCTTGATGAGCCGCTTCTCCATCTCCAGGACTTCGGATTCCTTCTGGGCGACCTTCTCCAGCTTGCCTTCGAGGCGCTCTTCCTTCTCCTGGAGCCGGGATTCCTGCCGCTTCAGCGCGCTCTCGCGGTCCTTGAACTCCCGTTCCTGCTCCTTTTTCTGGGCGTAGATCTCGTCCTGGGCCTGGACCCGGACTTCTTTTTTCAGGGCCTCGCCTTCCTTGCGCGCCTCGTCCACGATGCGTTCGGCCAGGGCCTTGGCGTCGTCGAGTCTTTTGGTGGCCACATAGCGCTGCAGGGCGAATCCGAGGACGAGTCCGGCAATGATGCCGCCGGCGGCGATGAGAACGATCTCGACCATGTCCGTCGCTCCTTGGTTGTATGTTGACAGGCCGTAACGGGCCTGTTGCACGCCCGGGGCCCGGCGGCGATCGCGTGACGACCGCCGCCGGGTCCGGCGCGCCCGGCGAGGGCGAGGACCTGGCGGGAAAAGGCGAGGCTGGAGGGGGTGGGGGTGGGCCTGGGCATGCTCACCCCCTTCCGGTCCGGTGCTGTCCGGCCGGGGAAAGTCCCCCGGGGGGCCGTGTTGCCGTCAGTTTTGAACCTGGTTTGCCCAGGTGGGTTTCTCCGGCCCGCCGTAAGGCGTCCCGGACGAACCGGGCATGCGCACAGGCGGACTCACGGACGAATCCCTTTTCGAATGCATTGGCTCAAAAACCTCACGTGCAATCACAAACACCCCAGGGCGTATGGCCGAAAAATCGGCCTTAAGAACATTTCTCCAGCAACTCGCTGATCTTCGCTTCCAGCCGGGCCAAACGGGCCTCGGACTGGAGGAGGTCATCCGCCAGGCTGAGTCCCACGCAGGCCAGCAACTTCTCCTTGCTCACGGAGCCGCCGCCTGCGAGGTCGCCGAAGCGCGCTTCCAATACGTTCTGCGCAGCTTGAATCCGGGCCTCGTCCGCATCGGTCCTGAAGGCGACCGTCATCCCCAACAGGTCCAGGGTATAGCGGGGCATGGCCCTCCCGTTACCTCAGGTGTTCCCCGATCTTCTCCAACAGGGCGCCGATCCGGGTCCTGACATCCTCCGTGCCCGCCCTCGCCTGCGCCAGTTCCTCCCGCAGGCGGGCATTCTCCTGCTCCAGCTCCTTTATGTTATCCAGTAGCCGGAGGACCTTCTCCTCAAGCTGGGCAATCAGTTCCATAGGTTTTGAATACGGCCTTCCACCATCAAAATCAAGATGCGCCGTTACGCCTTTTCAGATTGACCTGGCGGCCGCGGGCCACGGCCAGCTCGCCCTCGGGCACGTCCTTGGTGATGACCGATCCGGCCCCCACCAGGGCGTTCGCCCCCACGCTCACCGGGGCCACCAGCGCCGTGTTGGAGCCGATGAAGGCCCCCTGGCCGATGGTGGTCCGGTACTTGTTTTTCCCGTCGTAGTTGCAGGTGATGGTGCCCGCGCCGATGTTCACGCCCGGGCCCACCTCGGCGTCGCCGATGTAGCTCAGGTGGTTCACCTTGCTGCCCGGGCCGATGTGGGCCTTCTTGAGCTCGCAGAAATTGCCCACCCGGGCCCCGGCCTCCAGGGCCGCGCCGGGCCGCAGCCGGGCATACGGGCCCACGATGCAGCCCTCGCCCACCCGGGCGGACTCCAAGTGGCAGAACTCGCGGATGTGGGCCCCGGGGCCCACCTCGGCGTCGCGCAGGCTGGTGAAGGCCGCCACCCGCGCCCCGGCCCCGATGCGGGTGCGGCCGGTGAGCTCGCACGGGCCCGAGACCTCGCAGCCCGGGGCCAGGGTGACGAAGGGGCCCACCACCACGCTCTCGGGCTGGTGCAGCACGGCCCCGGCCTCCATCCACTGGGCGGTGAGGCGCTTGCGCAGGGTGAACTCCGCCCGGGAGAGCTCGGCCGGGGTGTTGATGCCCAGCAGGTTCGGGTCCTGACCGCAGCCGTAGCCCAGCACCGAGAGCTTGGCCGCGTCCGCCAGGGCCACCAGGTCGGTGAGGTAGACCTCGCCCGCGGCGTTGTGGTCCGTGAGCCGCTCCAACAGCGGGCCCACGGTGGAAATCTTCAGGCAGTAGATGCCCGCGTTGACCTCGCCCGTGGGCTGGCCGTGCCGGGCGGGGTCGAAGTCCTTGGCCTCCACGATGGCCGTGGGCCGGGCCAGGCCGTCGCGCACCACGCGGCCGAACCCGGCCGGGTCGGCCGGGCGGATGGTCATGAAGGCCACGTCGGCTTGGAAGTCCTGCACCGCGGCCTCCAGGAAGCCCTCCAGCGGGGCCCAGGCCAGCAGCGGGGTGTCGCCGTTGGCCACCAGCACGTACTCGGCCCCGGACCCGGCCACCCGGGGCCAGGCCACCTGCACGGCGTGGCCCGTGCCGCGCTGTTCGGCCTGGGTCACGAAGCCGGAGGCGCGCTCCGGATAGGCCGCGGCCACATCCTCGGCCCCGAAGCCCACCACGGTGAGCAGGCGGTCGTCGAAGAACGGGGCCAGGGCGGCGTAGACATGGCCGAGCATGGGCTCGCCCAGCAGGGGCCGGAGCACCTTGGGGCGGTCGGAGTGCATGCGGGTGCCCTTGCCCGCGGCGAGCACCAGGGCGGCCAGGTTGGAGCAGTCCATGCGAAGCCTCGCAGACTTGGGCCGCCGGGTCGCGGGGCGACGGGGCGGCGGGGTTGCCGGACGCGCCCCGGCCGGACGGGCCGGGCGCGGCGC
>JBFWIY010000153.1:0-6710 GCA_050255855.1 Desulfovibrionaceae bacterium | reverse complement strand
TCGGTACACGTCGTCGCTCAGGCCGTCGAACTGGAGGAACACCGAGTCCAGCCCGGCCGCGGCCAGCCGGGGGGCGAAGCCGGGCTCCCGCGCGGCGCGCAGGCCGTTGGTGTTGAGCTGCACAAAGGGGAATCGGGCCTTGGCCAGGGCCACGATCTCCGGCAGGTCGTCGCGCACGCTGGGCTCGCCCCCGGAGAGCTGCACGTTGCAGCGGCCCGAGGCGGCCAGGACCTGGTCCAGCTGCCAGGCGAGCTGCGCCAGGGGCGGGTCGGGGGGGGCGTTGTCCCCCGAGGACGCGAAACAGACCGGGCAGCCCAGGTCGCAGCGCCAGGTGATCTCCATGAGGGCCGTGCAGGTGTGCTGGCCGTGCTCCGGGCACAGGCCGCAGTCCAGGGGGCAGCCGCGGCGCACTGCGGTGCGCGGGGTCCGGGGGAAGGAGGGCGTCTTGGGCCGGGTCCAGCCCGGCAGGCCCGGCTCGCCCCGCCAGATCACGGCCCGGGACTCCCCGTGCTCCGGGCAGCGTTTCACCAGGACCCAGGCGTCGCCCTCGGGCTCCACCCGGGCCGGGACCGGGGCCAGGCAGACCGGGCAGACGCTCTCGGTGGCCCAGCCGCCGGGGGCGGGGACAGCCTCAGGCATCGGGCAGCTCCCGGCCCTCGGCGGGGTCCAGGCCGTTGTCCACGAGGATGCGCCGCACCTGCTCCCGGGCCAGGGCCAGCAGGGAGCCGCAGCGGTCCGGGTGGGGCGCGCCGCACTCGCCGCCCAGGATGTCCACGCAGCGCACCCCGCCGTACTTGCCCGCGGCGGTGTCCGTGAACCACTCCGTGAACTCGGAGAGGAGCAGGGGCAGGCGGTCGTCGGCGGTCTCGGCGTCCTGGCCCTTGCCCGCGTGCAGGCCCAGGGCCAGGGCCCCGCCGGTGAGGATGCCGCAGGGCCCGCCGCAGTCGCCCATGCCCTGGCACAGGCCCGCGGCGGCGCGCACCAGGTCCGGGTTGGTCCGGTCCAGCTCCTCCAGGGCGAGCAGGAGCATGATCTGGGTGCAGCAATAGCCCGCGCCGGTGAGCTGGAGCAGGCGGAGGTCGAGATCGTCGGGCATGGAGGGGGCTCCTTGGGGTCGGGGGAATCAGGGGCGGCGGGCCAGCCACAGGCCGTAGCCGGGCCGGGCCGCGCCGCAGCAGGGACCGGCCAGACCGGCCGCGGGCTCCCCGGCCAGCACCAGCCGGGCGGCCAGCTCGCGCAGGCGGATGGAATGGTCCTCGAAACGGGTCAGGACGAAGCCCGCGGCGGCCAGCCGGGCCTCCAGCTCGGGCCGGGGGCGGGCTCCGGCGGCGCAGCCCGCCGGGGCCGCCGGGGTATGACCCGCGGGGCCGGGGGCGTCGCCCGTCAGATAGAGGTCGCTCAGGGCCAGCCGCCCGCCGGGGCGCAGCACCCGGGCGAACTCGGCCAGCACCGCGTCCGGGTCCCGGGCCAGGGACAGGACGCACTCGCACAGGACCATGTGGAACCCGGCGTCGGCAAAGGGCAGCCGGGCCATGTCCGCGCGCACCAGGGGCGGGGCCTTGGGGAAGTGTCCGGCCGCGGCGGCCAGGTCCAGGTCCAGGCCCACGGCCAGGGCCCCGTGCCGGGCGCGCAGGCGGCGCACCGCGGCCCCGGAGCCGCAGCCCGCGTCCAGCACCCGCCAGCGCGGGGCCAGCCCGGACAGCTCGGCGGCGCGGTCCGTGAGGTCCAGGCCCCCGGGGCGCAGCACCCCGGCTCCGGCCCGGCGCAGGGTCTCCCGCCGCCACAGGGGCGCGGCCGGGGACCGCCCGGTCGGGGCGGGATCGGGCGCAGGGGCCGGGCTCACTTGTCCTCCAGCAGCCGCTCCACCTCGGCCATCTTGTGCAGGGCCAGGGACTCGGGCACGAGCACGAATCCGCACTTGGGGCAGCGGGGCAGCACCACGTTGAACCGGCTGTTCAGGTAGTCCAGCTCCGTGGGGGCCGGGACCAGGGGCTCGTGGCAGGTCTCGCAGACCCACCCCGCGGTCTCCGACTCGGGGAGTTTGATGAGGTCCATGGTCATGCGGCGCCTCCCGTGGCGTTGATGGCCTCGTCGTGAATGCTCATGCGGTGGCTCCAGGCGGAGTGCGCCAGCCAGCCGCCCGGGGTCTCGGGGTCGGGCTCGCACAGCACCCAGTAGGTGACGTGCATGGGCCGGCGCCGGGCCAGCAGCAGGCCGGTGTCGGCCTGGCGCAGCCAGCGGCCCGATTGCTGGGCGGCCAGCAGGGTCTTCTGCACGTCGCTCTTCAGGATGCGCCGCTCCTCCAGGACGCGGGCCGCCTCCGGGGTGAAGCGCACGGCCACGGCCTCGAAGGGCTCGGGCTCGGCCCCGGGTTCGCGCCAGAGTTCCGCCAGCAGCCGCTGCCTGAGCCGGGCGCGGTTCTCGCGCCGGTCGGTGTAGCCCGGGGCGGGGCGGGCGGCCGGGTCGGCGGCCGGGGCCTCGGGGTCGGGCAGGAGCAGGTCCAGCAGGTGGGCGCAGCGCCTGCCCGCGCGGGCCAGCTGGTCGCGGCACATGGCGCAGTAGGTCACGGCGTCGCCGGGCATGGCCGCGGCCCGGCGCTCGGCCACGGTGCGGCCCAGCTCCGGGTTGGCCTCGCTGAGCAGCCCGCCGAACCCGCAGCACTCGGTGCGGCCCTGGGTCAGGCGCGGCTCGGCGCAGGTCACGCCCAGGTCCGCCAGCAGGGCGCGCACGTCGGCGTGCAGCTCGGCGTCGTCGCGGCTGGTGCAGGGGTCGTGCACGGCCAGGGTGGCCTCGGTGTGGGCCCCCTCGGGCCGGCCCAGCTCGCGCATGAGCCCCCAGAGGGAGCGGGGCGCGGCCTCGGGCAGCGCCTCGCGCAGGGTGCGCAGGCAGGTGGGGCAGGCGGCCACGATGGCGGGCCTGCCCAGGCCCTCCCACTGGGCCTTGAGCTCGGCCAGGGACGCGGCGAAGGCGTCCTCGCGACCGGCCCAGCGCGCCGGGATGCCGCAGCAGCGCAGCATGAGCCCGGTGTCCGGGTGTTTGGCGCGCAGCCAGGCGTAGGCCCGCTCCACGGCCCCGGGGTCCGAGGCGGTGAGCTGGCAGCCCGGGAAGAAGAGCAGGGAGCTCGCGGTCCGTCCGGGCGCGTGGCGGGCCAGGGCGGCGTGGGGGCCGTCGGCGAAGGCCATGTCGCGCAGGGCGAACTCGTGGGCCGAGGGGGGCATGTGGCCCTGGGCCACCAGCTCGCGCCGGGCCTCCAGGCACAGCTCGCCCATGTCGAAGTCCTCGGGGCACAGCCCGGCGCACAGCCCGCACAGCATGCACGAGTTGATCATGGCGTTGGCCATGCGCGTGCCGCGGACAATGGCGGCGTTGTTGTAGATCTGGCGGGCGTAGACCTTGGGGTAGCCCTGGTAGTGCTCCAGATAGGCGCAGTCGCGCACGCAGATGCGGCACTCGCACTGGAGACAGCGGGCGGCCTCGGCCTTGGCGCGTTCGGCGTCCAGGGGCCCGGCCACCGGGGGCGCGGACTCCACGGTGTCCAGGGGCGTCGTCAGGCGGGTCTCGAACACGCCTTCGCGCTCGCGCCCGGCCGTGAGGGATGCGCCCTGGGTGAAGCGCTCGATGGAGCCCGCGGCGCGGCGGCCCAGCCCGGCCAGGGCCACGGCCGAGGTCAGCCCGGGCGCGCCCGGGGCGAACTCCGGCCCGGCGGCGAACACCCCCGGGGTCTGGGTGCCCAGGCTCACGGGGTCGGCCTCGCCCAGGTCCAGGGCGGCGGCGGGCAGGACCTCCGGGTCCACGAACACGGCGTCGAAGCGCTCCAGCAGGGCGCGCACGCCGTCCCCGGTCAGGGGCGGCTCGCCCGCGAAGCTGACGCGCAGCTTGGCCAGCAGGGCCAGCTCCTCGTCCACCGCGGCGAAGGGGATGTCCGACGGGATGTGCGCGCCCAGCAGGCCCACGGGCCGCGGGCCCATGAGCGTGACGGTGAAGCCCTTGCGGCCCAGGTCCCAGGCCGCGCTGAGCCCGGCCAGGCCGCCCCCGAGCACGGCGGCGGTCTTGCCCCGGGCGGGCAGGGGCAGGATGCGCGGGGCCTTGGTGGCGGCCTCGACGCAGCGGCGCTCCAGGTCGCCCAGGCGCACCGCCCCGCCCGCCTCGGCGCGCAGGCAGGCGGCCTCGCAGGGGGCGTCGCAGATGCGGGCCAGCAGGCGCGGCAGGGGCATGGACCGGGCCAGCACGCCCAGGGCCTCGTCGTTGCGGCCCCGGGCCATGAGGGAGCAGAATTTACGGGCGTCCACACTCAGCGGACAGGCCGCCTGGCAGCGCGGCGGCTCTTCCTGGATGCAGCGGGCCTCCCAGCGGCGCAGGTCCTTCTGGTCCATGAAGCCTCCCGGGTGGGGAAATGAAAAAAAAGACCGGGGCGGCCGGTGGCCGGCCGCCCCGGTTGTCAGGGGTTCAAACTACGCCTTGGCCTTGAGGGCCGCAAGGACCTTTTCGGGCCGCGCGGGCAGCTCGCGCATCCACACGCCGCAGGCGTTGTGGATGGCGTTGATGACCGCGGCGTGCGGCGCGGAGAGCGGCATCTCGCCGACGCCGGAGGCGCCGAACGGGCCGTCGGGCCGCGGGCTCTCCACGTAGATGATGTCCATCTTGTCGGGGATGTCCTTGATGTAGGGCAGTCCGGCGCCGACCATGGTGGAGTGCTTCTTGATGTCCTCGTAGTCCTCGGTGAGGGCCAGGCCGATGCCCTGGGCCATGCCGCCGTAGATCTGGCCGTCCACGATCAGGAAGTTGTTCACCTTCCCGATGTCGGCCACCACGGTCATGCCCTCCACGGTGGTCTTGCCCGTGGCGACCTCCACGGCCACCTCGGACATGAACACGCCGTACATGTAGCAGCAGAAGGGATTGCCCTGGCCGTTGGCGTCGCAGTCGTTGCACGGGGCGGTCCACTTGCCGTGCACCCGGGTGTCGATCTTCTCGGCCACCATCTCGTCGTAGGTCCGGAAGCTGCCGTCGGCCTTCTTCATGGCCTTGAGGAGCATCTCGCAGGCCACGCGGGTGGCCTGGCCGGTGAGGACCTGGGAGCGGCTGCCGCCGGCCGGGCCGGCGTTGGGCGCGAGGCTGGTGTCGTTCATCACCAGGTGGATCTGGTCCGGGGTCAGGTTCAGGGGCCGCAGGGCCTCGTGGGCCGTGCCCAGGGAGCCGGAATCCGCGCCCTGGCCGTGGTCCTCCCAGCAGGAGTAGACGGTCACGGTGCCGTCGGGCATGAGCTCGGCGTCCACCTCGGAGGAGTCCGGGCCGTCCAGACCGGAGCCGTACACGCCGATGGACAGGCCCACGCCGCGCTTGATCTCGGCGGTGGACTTGGCCGCGGCCTGCTTCTTGGCCTCCTCGTACAGGGGCTTCAGCTTGTCCATCATCTCGGGCAGGGAGTAGACCTCGGGATCCTGGCCCGTGGGGGTGGTGGAACCCTTGCGGTACACGTTCTTGTAGCGCAGGTCGAAGGGATCCATGCCGAGCTTCTCGGCCAGCTCGTCCATGCACACCTCGGAGGGGAACTCGCTCTCCGGCGCGCCGTAGCCGCGGAAGGCCGCGCCCCAGCAGTGGTTGGTGCACACGGTGCGGCCCTCGCCGCGGATGGCCGGGATGTCGTAGCCCGCGCCGATGTACTGGGCGCCGCGCAGGGTCAGCAGGTCGCCGAACTCGGAGTAGGGGCCGTGGTCGCAGGTCCAGTCGGTCTCCATGCCCAGGAGCTTGCCGTCCTTGGTGGCGGCGTAGCGCATCCAGGTGATGAAGGGCGAGCGCTTTCCGGTGTAGGTCTGCTGCTGGTACCAGGAGTAGTTCAGGTAGCAGAGCCGGCCGGTGGCCAGGGTGGCCGCGCCCACAAGGGCCTCCATGGTGGGGCTGAACTTGTAGCCGAAGGTGCCGCCGGTGTGGTTCTGGATGAGCACCAGGTTGGCCGGGTCCACGCCCAGGCCCGGGGCGATCATGAACAGGTGCAGGTGCAGGCCGATGGACTTGGAGTGGATGATGAGCTTGCCGTCGTCACCCAGGTAGGCGAACCCCACGTCCGGCTCGATGGGCAGGTGGGGCTGGCGGCTGGTGTAGTAGTTGCCCTCGACGACCACGTCGGCCTTCTCGAAGATGGGCTTGGTGTCCTCGCCCTTGGCGATCTTCTGGATGTAGTAGACGTTGGGCGTGCCGGGGTGGATCTCGATGGCGTCGTCGGCCATGGCCGCCGGGGCGCTCATGTACTCGGGCAGCTGCTCCAGGTCCACCTTCACCTTGTCCACGGCGGCCTTGGCGTGGGCCTCGGTATCGGCGCAGACGATGGCGATGGCGTCACCGAACTGGAAGACCTTCTCGTCGCACAGGATGGGACGGTCCCAGCCGTCGCCCTTGTTGGTGGGGAAGGTGATGAGTCCGGTGATGCGGTTCTTGCCCTTGACGTCCTTGTGGGTCACGACCTTGTAGACGCCGGGCATCTTCTCGGCTTCGGTGGTGTCGATGCCCAGGATCTTGGCGTGGGAGACCGTGGCCTGGACCAGGGCGCAATGCAGGGAGCCCTGGGGCAGGCGGGTGCCCATGTCGGAGCCGAAGTCCCAGGTGCCGGTGACCTTGGCCACCGCGGAGGGACGGGGGTAGTGGGAGCCCCAGATGCGGCCGTCCTCGGGGAGCTGGTACTGCAGGTCCTCGACGGTCTTTTCGCCGCGCAT
>JBFWIY010000152.1:0-6744 GCA_050255855.1 Desulfovibrionaceae bacterium | reverse complement strand
GAAAGACCAGTGCCCGCGGGCCAAGATCAACGAAACCTACTGCACCTGCACCGCCACCTGCGACAAGCACGGCCTGTGCTGCGAATGCCTGCATTACCACCGGATGCGTGGGGAGCTGCCTGCCTGCTACTTCACCAAGGAAGAGGAGCGCACCTACAACCGGAGCGTGACCTTTTTCCTGCAGCGCCGCTCCCAGGGCTGATTCTTCCTCTCGGAACCCGGCGGCTTCGGCCGAGCCGGTCCAAGGTAACGTTGTGTTCAACGCCATTTTCGATTGTTTTACGCGCCATCGCAAGCTGGGCATGGACCTGGGCACGGCCAACACCCTGGTCTGCGCCCCGGGCCTGGGCATCGTGCTCAACGAGCCCAGCGTGGTGGCCCTGGAGGCCGCCACGGGCAAGGTGCTGGCCGTGGGCCACGAGGCCAAGAGCTACCTGGGCCGCGCCCCGGGGCGCATCCATCTGGTGCAGCCCATCCGCGACGGCGTCATCGCCGATTTCGACGTGACCCGCCTGATGATCGACCGATTCCTGGAGCAGGTGCGCCGCAGCCTGGGCGGCCGGGCCGGGGCCATCGTGGTGAGCGTGCCCCTGGGCGTCACCCCGGTGGAGAAGCGCGCCGTGGTGGACGCCTGCGAGCAGTCGGGCATCCGCACCGTGCGCCTGGTGAGCGAGCCCGTGGCCGCCGCCGTGGGGGCCGGGCTGCCCGTCACCGAGCCCGTGGGCAACATGATCCTGGACATCGGCGGCGGCACCAGCGAGGTGGCGGTCATCACCCTGGGGTCCGTGGCCCTGTCCGAGTCGGTGCGCGTGGCCGGGGACAGCATGGACCAGGCCATCCTGCGCCACGTGCAGCGCGTCTTCAAGATGAGCATCGGCGTGAACACGGCCGAGCAGGTGAAGATCCGCATCGGCTCGGCCATGCCCTCGGAACGGCCGCGCAACATGCCCGTCTCGGGCCTGCACCTGGTCAAGGGCTCGCCCTCCACCGTGACCGTGAGCGAGGACGACGTGCGCGAGGCCATCCGCGAGTGCCTGGCCACCATCGTGGAGTCCCTGCGCAACGCCCTGGAGCGCATTCCCCCCGAGCTCTCCGGCGACATCTACGACCGCGGCCTGCTGGTCACCGGGGGCGGGGCGCTGCTCACCGGCCTGCGCCAGCGCCTGGAGGAGGACCTGCGCGTCAAGGTGCGCATGGATGCCGATCCCCTCACCGCCGTGGCCCGCGGCACCGCCCGGGTGCTCAACGAGATGTCCCGCTTCGAGGACGTGTTCATCGATTGATCGCGACGAGATCATGCCCATGTCCGACACCTTCGACGCCTCGGCGATTAGCCCGGAATCCCTGGATTTCCTCCTGCCCCGGGTGGAGGCCCTGGTGCGCGCGGCCGGGGATCTGGTGGCCGAGCGCATCCGGGCGCCCAAGCGCATCCGGCGCAAGGGCCGCATCGACCTGGTCACCGAGACGGACGTGGAGGTGGAGGCCCGGCTCAAGCGCGGGCTGGCCGAAATCCTGCCCGGCTCCGCCTGTCTGGCCGAGGAGAGCGCCCCGGGCAGCCTGGATTCCGGCTCCGGCCAGGCCCTCTGGGTCATCGACCCCCTGGACGGCACCACCAATTTCGCCCACGGCCTGCCCTTTGTGGCCATCTCCGTGGCCCTCTGGCAGGCGGGCGCGCCCCGGCTCGGGGTGGTCCACCTGCCGGTGCTCAAGGAATGCTTCACCGCCCGGGCCGGGGGCGGGGCCTTTCTGAACGGCGCGCCCATCGCCGTCTCGGAGACCGAAGACCCGGAACGCGCGCTCCTGGCCACCGGGTTCCCCTATGACATTGCACGCTATCTTCCGGAGATCCTCGCCAATCTCGAAACCATGCTGCCCCTGGTGCAGGGGGTGCGGCGGGCGGGCTCCGCGGCCCTGGACCTGGCCTACGTGGCCTGCGGGCGGCTGGACGGGTTCTACGAGAGCGGGCTGCGGCCCTGGGACACGGCGGCCGGGGTGCTCCTGGTGGCCGAGGCCGGGGGCCGCGTGACCCGCTACGACCCGGCCGAGCCCTACACCCCGGGGGACCGGGACATGTGGGCCAGCAACGGCCGCCTGCACGAGCGCCTGGGGCGCGGCCTGGTGCGGCGCGAGGCGGGCTGAGCCCGGACTTTCCTTGGATCTCGGGGGCGACCGGATTCGTCCCGGATTCGTCCCAGGTTCGTCCTGAACGCGCTAGCCGTGGTCCAGCGTGGGGAAGGGCATGCCCAGCTGCCACAGCCCCACCAGCCCGGGGGTGAGCAGCTCCCGGAACTCCCGCACCAGACAGGCCAGTTCGTCGGCGCTGTAGAAGAAGCCTTCCTCCACCTCGTCGGGATTGGGGTCCGGCGCCAGCGGGCTGCGGCCCATGCTGAACACGCTCAGAAAGCCCGGGTCCGAGTCCGGCGCGGGCGGCAGCTCGCGCACCAGGCGCAGGCGGTCCGTCTGGATGCGCAGCTCGTCCTGCAGGGCGCGGGCCGCGGCGTCCAGGGCCGACTCGCCCAGGCGCACCCGGGTGCGGGCGGACACGTCCCAGCGGCCGGGCAGCCTGGCCTTCCGGCTGCTGCGGCGCTGGAGGTAGATCTTGTTTTCCCCATTGAAGAGCAGGGCCACCACGCTGCGGTGGGGCAGGCGCTGGCGGTAGACCTCCTCCAGGGGCAGCCCGGCCACCGGGCGGTTGTCGGCGTCCACCACCTCCACCAGGCGCAGGGCGGGCTCGCGGGACGCGGCTCCGGCGGGCTTGGGGCCGGCGGGTTTCGCTCCGGCGTCCTTGGGTCCGGCGTTTTCCGGCGGGGCGGCCGCCGGTCCGGCGGGTTTGGGCCGGGCCCGCTTCGGCGGGGCGGAGGCGCGGGGGGGCTGGCTCATAGGTCGTATTCTCTCTTGTCTTTTCCCGTCCGGATTACGTATACCCGAGGCGGCCGCGCCGCGCCAGCATGAAGCGGCGGGGCATGCCCGGGAGGGGCCTGATGCACGGGGCCGACATCCGCCTCGAAACCCTGGGGACCGGCGACGTGGACGAGATCCTCGCCCTGGAGTCCCTGTGCTTCGCCTACCATTGGAACGCCGACCAGTTCCGCCGTGGGCTGGTGGCCGGGGCCTTCCATGTGCTGGGCCTGCGCCTGGGCGGGGAGCTGGTGGGCTACGGGGCCTACTCGGTGGTGGTGGACGAGATGGAGGTGCTGAACCTGGCGGTGCACCCCACGCTGCGGCGGCGCGGGCTGGGCGCGCGGCTGCTGCGGGCCATGCTCGCGGACTGCGCCAGGCGCGGCGTGCGCACCGGGTTTCTCGACGTAAAGGTTTCCAACGCGGCCGCCATTGACCTGTATCGCAAATTCGGCTTTAACCAGATAGGGATTCGCCGAAAATACTACCCCGATACCGGGGAAGACGCCCTGTTGTTTCGCCTGGATTTCCCGGCGGCAGGGCAGGACGGCTGAATCCGCAAAGCCACGGAGGCAACCATGCGCTTCATCGACCAATTGGATCTGGCCGGGAAACGACTGCTCATCCGCGTGGACTTCAACGTGCCCCTGGACGGCGGCCGGATCACGGACGACAACCGGATCCGACAGAGCATGCCGACCATCAACTTCGCCCTGGAAAAAGGGGCCTCCGTCATCCTGGCCGCCCACCTGGGCAAGCCCAAGAACGGCCCGGATCCCAAGCTCTCCCTGGCCCCGGTGGCCAAGCACCTCTCCGGCCTGCTAGGCCGCCCGGTGCGCCTGGCCCCGGACAGCGTGGGCCCCGAGGTCCAGGCCCTGGCCCAGGCCCTCAAGCCGGGGCAGGTCCTCATGCTCGAAAACCTGCGCTTCCACCCCGAGGAGACCGGCAAGACCCCGGAAAAGCGGGGGGATTACGGCAAGCAGCTGGCCGACCTGGCCGACATCTACGTGGGCGACGCCTTCGGCGTGGTGCATCGCGAGAACGCCTCGGTGGTGGACGCCCCGTGCCGCGCCAAGATCTGCTGCGCCGGGCTGCTCATGAAGAAGGAATGGGAATACCTCATCGACAAGCTGGACGCCCCCAAGCGGCCCTTCGTGGCCGTGTCCGGCGGGGCCAAGGTCTCCACCAAGCTCGGCGTGCTCAACAACCTGCTGGGCAAGGTGGACGACATCATCATCGGCGGGGCCATGGCCAACACCTTCCTGCTGGCCCAGGGCCACGCCGTGGGCCTCTCCCTGGTGGAGCCGGACCTGGCGGACGCGGCCCGGGAGATCCTGGCCAGCGCGGCCCACAAGGGCTCGGCCCTGCACCTGCCCGTGGACCTGGTCCTGGGCCGCAGCCCCGAGGACCGCGAGGCCCTGGGCGTGTGCGGCCTGGACGAGGTGCCCGGCGACGCCATGATCCTGGACATCGGGCCCGCCAGCGTGGCGGCCTTCGGCAAGGTGCTCAAGCGGGCGGGCACCGTGGTCTGGAACGGCCCCATGGGGCTCTTCGAGAACCCGGCCTTCGCCCAGGGCTCCCTCAAACTCTGCCGGGTCATGGCCGGGCTGGACAAGGCCGTCACCATGGTGGGCGGCGGCGACACCGACGCCGTGGTGCACCAGGCCGGACTGGCCGGGGCCTTCGACTTCATCTCCACCGGCGGCGGCTCCTTCCTGGAATTCATGGAAGGCAAGGAGCTCCCCGGCATCACCGCCCTCAAGGAGTGCGCCAAATGAAGAAGCTCATGGCCGCCAACTGGAAGATGTACAAGACCGCGAGCGAGGCCGCCAAGACCGCGGCGGAGCTGCACGCCCTGGTGGGCGATCCGGGCCCGGACTGCGAGATCCTGGTGTTCCCGCCCTTCACCGCCATCCCGGCCGTGGCCGGGGCCTTCCGGGGCGTGGCGGGCTTCGCCGTGGGCGGGCAGGACTTCTACCCGGCCGAGGAGGGCGCCTTCACCGGGGAGATCGCCCCGGGCATGCTCACGGACCTGGGGGTGGCCTACGGGCTCACCGGGCATTCCGAGCGCCGCCACGTGCTGGGCGAGAGCGACGAGTTCGTGGGCCGCAAGACGGCCTTCGGCCTGGCCGCGGGCCTGCGCATCGTGCTCTGCGTGGGCGAGAAGATCGAGGAGCGCCGGGCCGGGCAGGTGGAGGCCGTGCTCCTGCGCCAGCTGGAGGCCGGGCTCAAGGACGTGCCGCGCGACGTGGCCCCGGAACGCCTGAGCGTCGCCTACGAGCCGGTCTGGGCCATCGGCACCGGCGAGGTGGCCGGGCCCGAGGACATCGTGGCCGCCCATGCTTTTCTGCGAAAAACCCTGCGCGGGATTTTCGGAGACAACGCCAATGAAATGAGGCTGTTGTATGGAGGGAGCGTAAAACCGGCCAATGCCGCCGCCATTGTGACGCTTGACAATGTGGATGGTGTATTGGTAGGAGGCGCGAGCTTAGACGCTGTGAGTTTCCACAGCATCGCCAAAGCCGGTTCGGCTTGCTGAAAGCCGAAGAAATAGAGAAGGTTGTTTAGAGTGGATACCGTTATTCTGATTCTGCACATCGTGGTCTGTGTCCTGCTGGTGGTGGTCATCCTCCTCCAGTCCGGGCACGAGGGCATGGGTGTGATCTTCGGCGGGGGCAGCTCGACCATGTTCGGCAGCACCGGCGCGGGCGGCTTCCTGACGAAGCTCACCGCCGGTCTGGCGGCCCTCTTCCTGCTCACGTCGCTCGGGTACAATCTGCTCACCTCCAACGCCCGGACCACGGATCTGACCCGGGTGCTGGAGCAGACTGCTGCGAGCGCTCCGGCTCCGGCCGCCCCCGAGGGGCCGGCCACCGAGGCGCAGCCGGCCCCTCAGTCCGGCGAATCGCAGCCGTCCAACTAGGCCGCACGGCCTCCATGCCGAGGTGGTGGAACTGGTAGACACGCTATCTTGAGGGGGTAGTGGGAGAAATCCCGTGGGGGTTCGAGTCCCCCCCTCGGCACCACAAAGAGCGTAAGCCCTTGGAATCGCGTAAGCGGTCCAAGGGCTTCTCCTTTTGGTCCTTCCGGCTGCACCAGGGAACCCTTTCCAGACGCTGCGACTCCAGATCATCGGGGCGGTAGCCCAGTTCGAGCGGGCCATCATCAAGGAACGGCAGCGCGAGGGCATCGCCAAGGCCCAAGCCAAGGGCAAGCACTGCGGCAGGACTGCCAAGCTCACGCCGGATCAGGTGGAGGAGATCAAGGCCAGGATCGAGGCGGGGGAGGAAAAGAAGGCGTTGGCCGGGGAGTACGGGGTCAGCCGTCAGACGTTGTACCGGGTCATCGGGTAGGGCGGTTGTTCTTTACACCTTTTTCAATTGGGGTGTATCAGTCTTTTTGTTTTCATCATCAACGACCACCCAGGCTGACCATGAATAGAAGCATTCCATCCCCCCTGATCGCCGTAGTCGCTGAGATATTCAGCTCTCACTACACGCACGCACAGCTAGACAATCTTTTCCTCTATGCAAATGCTCCAGGCGTGCCGCCCGAAGATACTAAAAGCAATAAGATTACCAAGTGGTTGTTTCGCTGTAACAATGATCTCGAAGTGGATGCCCTGGGGGTGCTAGGAAAACTCATCGAAAACTATATGGAAGTTGAACTTCCCGAGGAAACACCTGATCCGTGGGGGCAAGCAGCGAATCTCTTCGGTGGGATGTTGACTAGTCCATATCAACTACAGAGGGGCAACAGAGATCGCATAGTAAAGGCATTGGGAAGACGTGGGCTATCCTATTACTCTGGCGGCATTATACGACAATCTGGAGCGAGTGGCCCTAC
>JBFWIY010000151.1:0-6746 GCA_050255855.1 Desulfovibrionaceae bacterium | reverse complement strand
CGTCCACCAAGACGCTGGGCAGGACCGCCCGCGCGGCGTCCCCCATGGCCGAAAGATGCCGGACGACGTGCTGCCCCAGCGTCTCACCGTGGGCGAGTTCGGCCTGGAGGGGATATCCGGTCATGACGACGCGGGCGCGGGCCCCCTCGTCGGCGTGGGCGAAGGGCACGATCGTCCCCCCCAAAAACATCTGGTTGCCGCTTCCCGCCGGGACCATGCGCTCCAGCCAATTTTTCCTATCGGCGTAAAACCGTAGCGCCTCGAAGGCGTCGGTCGTGGCGCTCAGCACGGCCCGCTCCAGGCCGTCGAGTTGGAACGTCGCCTTGAAGACGTCCTCCCGGTAGAGACTGACCTCGCCGCGCACGCCCTTGACGATCCAATCGCCCGAGGTGGCGGTCCCGCGACTCCCGGGGGCCTCCACGCGCAGGGCACCGTCGGCGTCGAGGTAGACATGCCCCCCGTCGGGGGTCTGGTAGGCGTTGGTGGCGCACCAGGTCAGGCCGAGGCTCAGGGCTATGTCATGGAACCCGGCCTCGGTGCCGTCCCATTGCTCCGCGTCCACCACCAAAGGCTTCTTGCGATACTTGGCCATCGTCGTCTCCTTTTGCTACTCGCCCGCGACCCGGGCCCGTTCCCGCAGCATCCCGGCCTCGCGGGTCAGGTCCTCGGGCAGCTCCACCTGCTCCAGGATCTTCCCCAAGAGCTTGCCCATGCGCTCCACCAGGCGGGTCAGGCTCAGCACCCGCGACTCCAGGTCCAGCACCGCCCGGGGTACTCCCCGCTCGGCCCTGCACGGCGTCTTGTCAGGCCCGCTCACGCCCCCACCTCCTCGCGCTTGAGCTCCACGTAGAACTCGTCGGCCTGCTCGCGCACCACGCCCACGGCCTCCAGCCGCTCGTCGGGCCAGCCCGCCAGGGCGTCCTTGTCCACCTCTTCCTTGATCCGCACGGCCGAGAGTCCCAGCTCCTTGATGCGTTCCAGAATCACCTTCCAGGCCCCGCGCCCCTTGGGCTTGAGCCGGGTGGAGCGCCGGAACCCGATGACCCCGAAGGTCAGCTCCTGGCTGCGGCGCGCGCCCCCGAACAGCTCCGCCTTGTTCAGGTTGCCGAAGGTGGCCAGGGCGGCCTCCAGCACCTTGCACCGCGCCAGCAGGGGCTCGGCCTTGGCCTTGGCCTCGGCCTTGGCCGCGTCGATGGCCTGGTTCATGGCCTGGTCGATGGCCGAAAGCTCCCGGTCGAAGGCCGCCAGCTCCGCCAGCGCCCCGTCGGCCTGCGTCAGGTCGCCGATGATGACCGCAGTGGGCTTGATCCGCCGATTCCCGTTGCCCATGGTTCCTCCCTTATTGGATGGGCCGGACGTTTCCGGCCGAGACGCAGATGACCAGGTTCAACAACGGCGCGCGCTCCAGGGCCTCGGCATCCTCGGCCGCCTGGTCCAGCACGGCCACGATCCGCCGCAGCCGCTCGTACACGGCCTCGGGCACCTGTCCCCCCAGCTCCCGCAGCACAGGGAGCACCGACTTGATGTTCTCGTGGATCATTCGTCCTCCCCGGCCGGGCTGGCCCCGGTGCGTTCCCCGGCGGCCGGGCTGGCCCCGTCGCCGAATCGGTCCATGATGATGGCGCAGTTCTCCGCGATCCTGCGTCGCGCCGTAATCGGGTCGCGCTCCATGAGCAGCCGCACCAGGCGGCAGGCCGCGTTGCGCTCGGCCCCGTAGGAGTCCAGGGCCGACAGGGGCGGATAGGGCGTGTCGAGCCGTTCCCGGGCGGTCTTGGTGGCCGCGTAGAGCACGGTGTTGCCGTCTCGGCCGTTGCGTCGCAGGTATCCTGCGCGCTCCAGCCAGTGCACATAGTGGCGCACGTGGCTGAGCGCCGCCCCGCTCACCAGGGCCAGGTCCCGGGTGCTGAACCCGGGCTTCTTGGCCCGCACGGCGCGCCAGATGCGGCTGTAAAGCTGCCCGTTTCGGGCCGAGGCCGCCTCGGGCACGTAGCGCATCTCGCCCCGCCCGACGCGCACGATTTCCCCCATGCGCACCAGTCCCTGGAGCTGCCGCAGCAACAGCCGTTGGCTTCCGGCGTCCTTGCGGTCCAGGGTCTGGTACAGCATGGCGTTGGTCACGGTGCGCTTGCCGCCCTCGGTGAGCCCGAGCAGCACGTCGCGCAGACGTCCCCTGTCGATAGTCTTCACCGCAGCCTCCGCACCATCTCGGCGTCCACCTCCACGGTCTCCGCCGCGGCCGCCGCCTGCTCCAGGCTGAGCAGCATGTTGTGGACCCGCCGGAAGTTCCCCTTGGTCGTCTTGGCCGTCAGGGCGCAGGCCTCGGGCGTCAGGGCCAGCCCGGCCGCCTCCTGGGCGTAGAGCAGCACGTCCGTGGCCGTGATGCCCTGGAATTCCACCCGGTACTCGGCCGGGATGCGGTCATCCACACGGGCGTGGGCCGAGAGCTTCACCGGCAGGCCCGGCTCGCCGATGAGCACGATAGGGGTCCCGGTGTAGACATAGATGTCCCGCAGGTCCTCGATCCGCCGCATGTGCAGGCGGTCCGCCTCGTCCACGTAGATAACCCTGGGCGCGTCATGCAGGGCCTCCACGATGCGCCACTTGCAGCGGTCCGCGCCGTGCGGCCTGGAGCCGGTCAGTTCGTAGCAGATGGCCTGGAGCATGGCCTGCTGCGTCCAGTCCTCCCACACCCGCACATAGGCCCCGCCGTGCTGGGCGTAGAACTGCTCGGCGGCCAGGGTCTTGCCCAGCCCGGCCGAGCCCCAGACGCACACCATGCCGGGCCGCCCGCGTTCGGTGTCCAGGGCCTGGCGCATGACCGCCCGGAATCGGGACACGTTCTCGGTTTCAATGAAAACGCCGTGCTGCATCGAAGCAACCTCCTATGCGGTTTTGCGGTACACGCGGCGCAGGGCCTCGAAGCGCGGAGCCGCCGCCTCGCGGTACTCGTCGGTGCGCTCGTACTTCCGGGCCCAGGCCGCGTCCTCGGCGGTCAGGGTCAGGCCCCGGGCCACCTCCACGTCGAAAAGGTAGGCGTAGCGTTCCAGCGGGCTGGCGAAGACCTCGCGGGGCTCGTAGGCGGGCCGCGCCTCGGCCGTGGCCAGGGCGCGCCGCCGCGCCGCTTCCAGCTTGGCGCGCTCGGCCGCGCTCAGCTCAGGCTCAGCCGGGGCCGGTCCGGCCGCCAGGGCCGGGGCGGTCGCCTTGGGCTGGAGGGTGGTGCGCCGCTCGGCCACGGGCCGCATGTGCGGCAGCTGGTACAACACCTCGGCCGCCGCCGGGGCCATCTGGGAGGCCAGCTGCACCGTGCCGCGCACCAGTTTGGAGTGGGCCTTCTGGCGGGTCTTGAGCTGTTGCAGGTTGAACTGCGTGCCCAGCGTGGCCGCCATGGGGTGCACCGTGGTCACGGGCTTGGCCGTGCCCAGGCAGTGCTCCCCGTCGTAGAGCCAGATCTCGGACAGGTCGCCGAAGGAGTAGCAGGCCGTCAGTTCCTTATTGATGCCGTAGAGAGCGTCGCTCTCGAATTCGAGCCCGAGCATCTCGATGCGGCAGCGCCGGGGCGTCACCGGGCGGCGGTAGAGGAAATGGCGGGAAAGTTCCGCCAGTCCGTCCGGGTCGAAACCTGGGCCGCGTCCGGCGTTGAACATCTCCAGAGGGGTGGTGCCGGGCCGGGTCGGGTGCGGCTGCTGCCCCTTCCACAGGGCGAAGGCCGCCACCACCTGCTTGGCCTGCTCCAGGGTCAACGGGGATTCCTGGTTCCGTTCCCGGTGCCATGTCTCGTTGCGCTTCAGGTGCGCGGGCTTGTGGTCGATATCCGGCCCCACGTAGCCCGGCATGAGCCGGGAGCACTCCCGGTCGAAGTCGCCCCACCAGCGCTCCACAACCTTGGTCCGGGCCACGTAGGGCATGGAGTGCTGCACGTGGATCCCGAGGCGGAAGTACAGGCCGTCGTGTTCGGCCATGTCGGCCGACCCTGAAAAATACTTGTTCTTGAACGCCTTGCCGTTGTCAATATACACGGCCTTGGGCTCGCGCCCCAGGTTCTGGATCGCGCGGAACAGGGATGAGGCGATGGCCTGCGTGGACTCCTCGGGCATGATCTCGAAGGACACGAACATGCGGCTGGCCCAATCCTGCCACCCCACCAGGGTCATACGCTGGCTGTGCTTGGTGTCCGGATTGTAGATCATGAAGTTCATGCGATGGCCGTCGGAAACGAGCACGTCGCCCACCTGGAGGATGCGGTCATCCCGGGTCAGGTAGGGCCCCACCTTGTCCTCCAGGGCCTTGTGGCCTTCGCGGTGGAACACAACCAGGTCGTGGTTGTACTCGTCGAACCGCTTGATGAAGCGCCGCACCGAGGTATAGGTGGGCACAGGCAACCCCTTCCGCTCCAGCGCCAGCTTCATGCCGTCGTAGGCCAGGGTGATGGATGGCGGAGAGTCCTGAAGATACGCCGCCAGGAAGGCGTGCTGGGCCTCCTCGCCAATCTGCCCGAGGCCGCGCTTGCGGCCATTCGCCCACCCGCCGCGACGATCCGCCAGCACTTCCAGCCGTTGCCCGTGCTCCCGCAGGGCCTTGTCCCAGCGGTAGAGCGTGGGCAGGCTCACGTCGCCCACCACCTCGCGCACGTCGGCCAGCAGCCCGCCGGAGGCATAGGCCAACAGGAACGCCTGCGTGATCTCGCGCATCCCGCCGCGCCCCTTGCGCTGGGCCGCGTAGGCGCGCCACTCGGCCACCAGCCGGTACCGGGCCCGGGCCACGCGCCACGCCCAGTCCGGCACCACCGCGTCCAGCCCTGTCCCGGCCACCGCGGGCGCGGTCTCCCCGGCGCTCACCGCCGCCCCGATGGCCAACCGCGTGGCCTCCGGCATGGATTCCACCAGCCACTCCGCCCCGCCCCCGCGCCCCGCCCGAGGCCGCGACCGCCAGGACTCGCGGTTGGCGCGGGCCTGCACGGCTTGGCGGGTGATTCCGAGCAGCTCGGCGACTTCCGCTGTGGGATATGCGTCCTTTATGATGGTCATTCCCCGCCTCGCCTCGTCTGCTCATCGGGAACCACTTCCAGCAGCTTCGTGATGTTGACGGATGTACTGATCCCCCAACCAAACACGTCGACGTAGTGGGCCGTTTTTCCGTTCCGGAACTTCACGAGGTAGGGCTTTCCCTTGCACATAACCGAAATCAATTGCATTTCTCCCCCGATTTTCCCCCAGACGAAGAACCACGCGCCCCTTTTTATTCCTGGCGGAGCAGGACATTTTAGACGCTTTCCGGCCACGGCCTTCGCCATTACGCCACCAGCTGCTCGGGCTTCACCAGCCGGGGGTCGTAGAGGTACCGCTCCGGCACCCCGAGATTTCTCAACCCGTCCAACACCACGGGCGAATGCCGGGTGCCGCCGATGGTAGCGCTCACGGCCTGCTGGCTGACGCCAAGTCGCTTGGCCAGGCCCACGTGGTTGAGACCGTGCTTGTCGAGCACCTCTTCGATGCGGCGGCGCGCCTTGAATCGGGCCACGCCGCACTGGACCCGCACGCCGGGTCTCCGCGTGCTGCTCATAACTCTCCCTCCAGCTTTCTTTTCTCTCGCCGCGCGGATCGCTCCAGTTGGCACGCCCGGCCGTAATCCCGCAGCCGCTTGTCTTCGGCAGTCATCACGTCCAGTCCAAGGATCCTGAGCATGGCCCGGAGCGGTCCCGGATTCCCCGTGGCCGCGCAGAACACCGCGACGGCCAGCAGGCCGGGCGTGTGTTCGCGGTCCCCGGGGGAGAGCCATTTGTCCAGGGTGTCTTTCGAGATGGCCTTGTTATTGCCGCCGGTCAGGCGGACGCCTGCCTCGGCTGCGAGGGCGTTGATCTTGTCCAACAACAACTTTCTGCCGTCCTCGTCCTTCCCGGCCGCCACGTTCATGGCCGCCCGGATGGCGGGAACCATGCCCGCCAGCCTCGTGGCGATGTCGTCGTCAAACAGGGAAAGCTGCCGCTGCATGCCTCACCGTCCGCTCATCTACGTGGTCAACGTCCGATCTCGGTTCCCCTCTGGACGTTGACCGGTTTGCGCGGGGTGGATAGTGTCGGTCTTGCTGAGGTATCGACAACCGCCCGCAGCCCCGTTTTAGTCACCTGGGGTGTGAAAAGTCAACCTGAAATTTGCTTGCAGGTTTGATTTTTTTGACACAATACTTAACTGCGGGATTTACTTGAACTAAATAGCAAACCAGAGGTTGCACGTTTGGTTGCAAGTTCGCGCCCGCAAGCTGCAACGTGCGAGGAAGCCCTTGAACGCCTGGTCTTCGCAACCAGCGGGCGAAGTGTTTCCAGCCTGGCCGAAATGCTCGGCGTCTCAACGCAGGCGATCTACAACGCGCGCAAAAAATGCAGCATACCGAAGTCTTGGTTTGTCGAGGTGGGGGAGAAGGCAGCGGTCTCGGTAGACTGGCTGCTTACCGGCGAGGGCACGAGAACACGCCCGATAGACTCCGCTCTGGGCACAGACCCGGATACTGGAGAATGGGATCAAAAGACTCGTGTTTTTATCGGAAAAATGGATGTAATGGCCGGAGCCATCGCAGACTTGGTCCTGACCAACAAAGAGCTAAAAGCGGAGAACCGCCAACTGGTTGACGACAACCGGAGGCTGCTCCAAGAGAACGGCGATCTCCGGGTGGAACTAGCCGAACTCAAGGCCCGCGCCGCGCCAGACACCGACGCGGCCCATACCGCACGCAAAACCGGCTGACACTAAGGA
>JBFWIY010000150.1:0-6747 GCA_050255855.1 Desulfovibrionaceae bacterium | reverse complement strand
CCCCAGCCTCCCCCACCGCGCCCCATCCCGGTCACTCCCGCCCCCCCAGCCGCCCTCCGCCTCCCTGGCCGCCACATCCCCCGCTCCCGCCTCCCCCGCCGCCCCCCTGGCCGCCCCGCCTCCCCCGCCCCCCCTGGCCGTCCCCCCTCCTCCGCCTCCAGCCTCCCCCCACCCCATGTGCAACCCATTTGTGCAATTTACTGCACACAAAAGTGCAATCCCCTTCACATCCATAGGAACCAATTTCGTATAGAATTCTCAACATCGCAAAATAACACAGTATACGCACATGGCACGCCCTTTGCTGTTCCTGTGGCGCAACGGGACAACAACCAACCCCTTTCAGGAGGCCATATCCCATGAAGCGCAAGACCATCCTTTCCCTCACCGCCGCAATGGCCCTGCTGGCCATGTCCAGCCTGGCCCTGGCCAACCCCGCCATGCACGGCGCCGGGTACGGCCGCGGCGCCGGCTACGGCATGACCATCCCCGGCCCGGCCATCCAGCTCACCGCCGAACAGCAGGGCAAGATCCAGGAGCTGCGCGACGCCCACTTCGCCCGCATGGACGACCTGCGCGACCAGTTCCTCGCCCGCCACCTGGAGCTGGAAAGCAAGGTCAACTCCGGCAAGGCCACCCGCTCCGACATCGAAGCCCAGCTCAAGGACATGCGCGCCCTGCGCGACAAGATGGACGCCGAACGCGACGACTTCCGCACCAAGGCGGCCGCCATCGCCGGCGTGGACCCCGACAGCTTCCCCATGGGCCCCGGCTTCGGGCGCGGCTACGGACGCGGCTTCGGCCCCTGCGGCGGCGGCTGCGGCGGCTTCGGCCCCGGCATGGGCATGGGCTCCGGCTGGGACGATGACGACGCCCCCGGCATGGGCCGCGGCTGGAACCGATAGTTCCGTGACACTGCCTCTTCTCCTCCCTCCTCCCCTCGCCTGACGGCGACAGTACGGGGGACCGGCATCGGGCCGGTCCCCCGTCAGTCGTCGGGCCCCCGGGCGCGAGCTGCGAGGACCAGACGAGGACCAGGCGAGAGGCGAAGCGGGGCTGCGGCCGCCCCGGCGTTGACACGGGCCGCCATTCGGGCACAATACCCTCCACCCCCCGCAAGCCCGTGGAGACCCGACCATGAACCCCACGTTCCGCAAGACCGTCTCCCTCACCGCATTTCTCTGCCTGGTCCTGCTCACCGTCACCAGCGTGGTGCTCTACATCGAGCCCCACGGCCGCGTGGCCTACTGGGCGGGCTGGACCTGCCTGGGCCTGTCCAAGGACCAGTGGGGCGACCTGCACCTGGCCGTGGGCCTGCTCTTCCTCATCGCCCTGGGCCTGCACACCTGGCTCAACTGGACCCCGCTGGTGAACGCCCTCAAGAACCGCGCCCGCCAGTTCAAGGTCCTCACCCCGCCCTTCGTGCTGGCCGCGGCCCTCACCGCCTTCGTTTCCCTGGGCGCCCTGCTGGGCCTCCCGCCCGTCAAGCAGGTCCTGGACCTCGGGGTCCGGATCAAGGACCGCCAGGCCGCCACCTACGGCGTGCCGCCCTACGCCCACGCCGAACTCTCCACCCTGCGCGACTTCGCCAAGGCCGTGGGCCTGGACCCGGCCGCCGCCGTGGCCGCCCTGGCCGCTGCCGGGGTGCCGGGCGTCGCCCCGGACCGCACCCTCATCGACCTGGCCGCCGCCACCGGCCGCACCCCGCAGGAGCTCTACGGCCTGATGCGCCCGGCCGCCCCGGCCGGAGGCGACCCCTTCGCCGCCCTGCCCGCCCTGCCGCCCCCGGGCTCCGGCCGCCTCAGCCTGGCCGACTTCGCCCGGCAGTTCGACCTGCCCCTGGACCAGCTCCTGGCCCGAGCGCGCGCCGCCGGGGCCCCGGCCGAGCCCGCCGCCACCCTGCGCGACGCGGCCCAGGCCGCGGGCCTCACCCCCCAGGACCTCTACGCCAGGCTGCGCGGCCCGGCCCCCGAGTCCGGGAGGTAGGCGTGGAAGTCCGCGCCCACCAGCGGGAAAAGGGTCCCATCGTCGCGGCCGTCATCGCCCTCATCGTCCTGGGCCTGGGCAGCATCTTCCTCACCTGGCAGTCCATCAAACGCCAGCGCGCCGTGGTGGAGAACCACATGGTGCTCTCCAGCCGGGTCATCATCCGCGGCGTGGAGGCCAACCTCATGCGCATCCTGCGCTCCACCCGCAGCAACCCCGCCATGCAGCAGGTCTTTCCCGGCCTGGTGGCCGAGCTGTTCCAGGAGCTCACCGCCTCGGGGGAGGTGCCCTTCACCGGGCTCTACGACGACGCGGGCGTCCCGCTCATCACGTCCACCAAGGAGGGCGAAAAGCCCCTGGGCCTGCCCCCGGCGGCCCTGGAGTCCCTGCGCCGCGAGGGCCACTGGTCGGGCATGACCGTGTTCGAAAAGCGCCAGGTCCTGGTGGCCGCCCTGCGCACCCGAGGGGCCCTGGGCTTCTACGCCCGGGGCGAGACCCCGCCCTCCTTCGCCCCCCCGGGCGGACACGAGGAAGGGCACGAGGGCGGGCGCGGCATGGGCCAGGGCATGGGCCAGGGCATGGGGCGCGGCATGGGCCGCGGCATGGGCATGGGCATGGGCCAGGGCATGCTCCCCCCCGACGGCGAGGAGCCGCTGGAGAGCCCCGGCCCGGCCGTCTACCTGGTCACCGGCCTGGCCGCGGACAAGCACCTGGTCCAGTTCGACCAGTACCGCCGCGCCGCCCTGTTCCAGACCGGCTACGTCTTCCTGGCCGCCATGCTGCTCTGGTCCCTGGCCTTCGCCTACCTGCGCCGGCGCGAGCAGGGCAAACAGCTGGTGCGCCTGGAGCGCTTCCAGTCCAAGCTCCTGGACGAGATGCCCGACGGCCTGGTGACCCTGGGGCCGGGGGGCGAGATCCTGGCCGCCAACGGCTCGGCCGTGCGCCTGCTGGCCGAGGAGGGGGCCGCCCCGGCCCGGCTGGTGGGGGCCAAATGGCGCGACTTTCCCTTCGCCGACCTGGGCTCCGCCGAGGCCTGGCGGCAGTACGAATACGGCGGCAAGCGCCTGGAGATGCTCTGCGTGCCCTTCCAGGACGCCCCGCCCGACGCCGAGGACGGCGAGGCCCCCATGGAGGAGCGCCTCATCCTCATCCGCGACCGCACCAAGATCCGCGCCCTGGAGGAGGACCTGGAGGAGGCCAACCGCCTGGCCACCGTGGGCTCCCTGGCCGCGGGCGTGGCCCACGAGGTGCGCAACCCCCTCTCCAGCCTGCGCGGCTTCGCCCAGTTCTTCGCGGACAAGCTCAAGAACCAGGAGCCCTTCGCCTCCTACGCCACCACCATGGTCCAGGAGGCCGACCGCCTCAACCGCGTGGTCACGGACCTGCTCTTCCTGGCCCGGCCCGTGCGCCACGACCCCCACGCCGTGGACCTGCCCGACCTGGTGCGCGACCTCAAGAAGCTCCTGCGCTTCGACCTGGAGCACCGCCACGTGGCCCTGGAGTGCGGCCTGGCCGCGTCCACGGTCCACGCCGACCCGGACGCCCTGAAGCAGGTGCTCCTGAACCTGCTGGCCAACAGCCTGGACGCCGTGCCCGAGCAGGGCGGCGAGGTGCGCATCGTGTCCTCCCGCCAGGCGGGCGGGGTCTGGATCGGCGTGCAGGACAACGGCCCGGGCATGCCCGAGGACATCAAGCGCCAGGCCTTCGAGCCCTTCGTCACCGGCAAGAAGACCGGCACCGGCCTGGGCCTGGCCATCGTCCGCACCATCGTGCGCAGCCACCACGGCCAGGTGGACATCGACTCCGGCCCGGGCCGGGGCACCCTGGTGCGCCTCTTTTTCCCCGATCCCGAGCCCGCGCCCGCGCCGGACGCCGATCCCGCCCCCGCCTCCGGCCCCAACCCCGATTCCAAGGAGCAGGCATCATGAACCAGCCCACCGAGCAGCGCACGGTCCTGGTGGTGGACGACGAACGCGGGCACCGGCAGATGGTCCGGGCCGTGCTGGAGGACGACGGCTGGCGCGTGCTGGAGGCCGATTCGGGGGAGCGCGCCCTGGACGTCCTGGCCGTGGAGAGCCCCAACGCCGCCCTGGTGGACATGAAGATGCCCGGCATGGACGGCCTGACGCTGCTCAAGGAGATCCACGCCCGCCAGGCCGGGCTGCCCGTGGTGCTGCTCACGGCCTTCGGGTCCGTGGGCTCGGCCGTGGACGCCATGAAGCAGGGGGCCTTCGACTACCTGACCAAGCCCGCGGACAACGAGGAGCTCAAGGCGGTGCTGGCCAAGACCTACGAATACCACCGCCTGCTCACGGAGAACGACCGCCTGCGCCGCAAGGCCGACGGCGAGGGCCGCGACCTCATCGGCGCCACCCCGGGCATGGCCCGGGTGCGCGAGCTCATCGAGCAGGCCGGGCCCTCCGAGGCCAGCGTCCTGGTGCTGGGCGAATCCGGCACGGGCAAGGAGCTGGTGGCCGAGGGGCTGCACGCCGCCAGCGCCCGGGCGGGCCGCCCGCTCGTCAAGGTCAACTGCGCCGCCCTGCCCCACGAGCTGCTGGAGTCCGAACTCTTCGGCTACGTCAAGGGGGCCTTCACCGGGGCCATGAAGGACAAGCCCGGCCGCTTCCAGCTGGCCGACGGCGGCACCCTGTTCCTGGACGAGATCGGCGAGATGCCCGCGGCGCTCCAGGCCAAGCTCCTGCGCGTGCTCCAGGAAAAGACCGTGGAGCCGCTGGGCTCGGTGAAGAGCGTGCCCACGGACGTGCGGGTCATCGCCGCCACCAACCGCGACCTGGCCGCGGAGATCAAGGCCGGACGCTTCCGCGAGGACCTCTACTACCGCCTGGCCGTGCTGGAGATCCGCATCCCGCCCCTGCGCGAGCGCCTGGCGGACCTGCCCCTGCTGGTGAGCTTCCTGCTCGGCCGCCTGGGCCGCAAGAACAACAAGCCCGTGCGCACCGTGGCCCCGGCCTTTCTGGACGCGCTGGGCCACTACGACTGGCCGGGCAACGTGCGCGAGCTGGAGAACGTGCTGGAGCGCGCCCTCATCCTGGCCCGCTCCGACCTGCTGGTGCCCGAGCTGCTGCCCCCGCAGATCCTGGGGGCCGAGGCCGGATGCGCCGAACCCGGCGAGGCCCCGCACCCGGCGCTCAGCCTGGAGGAGGCCGAGAAGCAGGCCCTGCTGCGCACGCTCCAGCAGTACGACGGCCACCGCGAGCGCACCGCCGACGCCCTGGGCATCAGCCGCCGCACCCTCCAGTACAAGCTCAAGAAATACGGCCTGACCCGGCGCTGACCCCCGGGCCGTCCCGCCCGGGCGGACGGCGTTTCCCGCCGCCCCCCTTGACGCAGCCCCGCGAATATTCCAAAGAATACGTGTGGAGCCCCGCCCGCCGCGCCGGGCCCCGCCCGGCCTGCGCCTTCCCGGCGCGGGCGGCGACGCCGCGGTCCCAGCCATGCCCGACGCCCCCCGCCCCGCGACCCCGAGCCTCCCCCGGCTGCGCCTGCGCCTGCGCACCGTGATGATCGGCGTGTTCTCCGCCGGGGTCATCGGCCTGGCCGGGGCCCTGGCCTGGTTCACCTCCCAGCGCAGCTCCGCCGCCGCGGTGGAGATGGCCGGGGAGATCATCCTCCAGGTGGGCGACCGGGTGGACCTCGAAACCCGGCTGCTCCTCCAGCCCCTGCACTTCCTGTGCGACCACGTGCCCACCCTGCCCGGGGCCCGGAACAAGCCCGGCGGGCTGGACCACCCCCTCCTCGCCCTGTTCCTGGACGTGCTGTCCGAGACCCCCCAGGCCTACTCCCTGTACCTGGGCTACGACGACGGCGACTTCCTCCAGGCCATCTCGCTCCTGGACCGGCCCGAGGCCGCGGCGCAGCTCCACGTGCCCCCGGGCACGGTGTTCTGCCTGCGCCGCATCCTCCACCGCGGCGCCACGCGGCTGGAGCAGTGGCGCTACCTGGACGCCGGGCGCCGGGTCCTGCTCGCCTCGCCGCCCGCCTCGGCCGTGTACGACCCGCGCACCCGCCCCTGGTACGACCCGGGCCGCACCGCCGGACACGTGGCCCGCAGCCCGCTCTACATCTTCAGCAGCTCGCGCGAGATGGGGCTCACCCTCTCCAGCCCGGTGCCGGGGCCGGTGCCCGGGGTTTTCGGCGCGGACATGAGCCTCAGCTCCCTCTCCCGCTTCCTGGGCACCGCCGGGGTGCGCCAGGCCGGGACCGTGTTCCTCTTCGAGACCGGGGGCGGTCTGGTGGCCCACCCCACCCCGGGGGTGGTGGCCCGGATGCAGCCGGGGCCGCGCGGCGCGCCCGAGCTGGTGCGCGGCACCACGGCCAGCCTGGACGACCCCCGGGTCCGGGCCGTGGCGCGGGCCTTCGAGGCCGCCGGACGGACCGAGGTGCCCCTGCGGCGCGAGGTCCTGGACGGCCGCGCCTTTCTCATCCAGGTGCGCCCGGCCGCGGACCTGGGGGACGGCTGCTTCCTGGGCCTGGCCTCCCCCGAGGACGCCTTCACCGGCCCCATGATCCGCACCCGCGACCAGAGCCTGATCTTCGCCGCCGTCCTGCTCCTGACGGGGGTCCCCCTGCTGGGCATGGTGGCCTCCCGCCTGGCCGCCCAGGTCCGCCGCCTCACCGAGGAGGCCGAGCGCATCCGCCGCCTGGAGCTGGACTCCGACTCGGTGGTGGATTCGGGCATCGACGAGGTGGCCCGCCTGGGCCGGGCCGTGGCCGACATGCGCTCCGCCCTGCGCACCTTCA
>JBFWIY010000149.1:0-6764 GCA_050255855.1 Desulfovibrionaceae bacterium | reverse complement strand
CGAGGAAAAATCATTTTGCGCCTGTTGAAAACTTTTTTTGGTCCTGTTGAATTTTTTTCGCGCTCCCCCGCAAAGGCTTGTGACTGAGCCGTTACCTGGACATCGACCGGCAGCGGCTGTTCCCCGGCGTTTTTTGATTATTGTTTAATTACAATCTATTGGCATGTAGAGAAGCTGAAACGAAAGCGTCACGCCTCGCGGGATTTCGTGCGTTGTCATCCTGCGAACCATCATCTACACCTTGCCCCATGCTTAAAGACGCCTGGAACTCCATCCTCTCCCTCATCCAGAACACGCTCGATTCAGGCCTATTCTCCGTGTGGATCCGACCCCTGGAGGCCGAGGTCACCGAAGGGACCCTTCGCGTCCTGGCCCCCAACGACTTCGTCGCTTCCTGGGTGCGCGAACGCCTGAGCCCCGCCATCCAGGAGGCCGCCGCCCAGGTCCTGGGGCGCGACGTGCGCCTCGAAGTGGGCGTGCGCAAGAAGACCGCCGCACCCAAACCCGCGCTTACATCCAGCGCCGGCGCCCCGGCCCTGGCCGCCGCCCCGGCCCCCCGGCCCGCCCCGGCCCCCGAGGTCCAGACAGGCCTGCCCATCCTCCAACTGCCCGGCACCTCCACCAATTTCCGCTGGCGCTTCCGCTTCGAGGACTTCGTGGTCGGCCCCTGCAACGAACTGGCCTGCGCCGCCAGCAAGAGCCTGTGCGACAACAACCTGCCCTCGGACCGGCTCTTCCTCAGCGCCGGACCCGGCCTGGGCAAGACCCACCTGCTGCACTCCATAGGCCGCAAACTCTGCGATACCGCCAACCGCCAGCCCCGCGTGGCCTGCCTCACCGCCGAGGAGTTCGCCACCCGCTTCGTGCTCGCCATGCGCGCCCGCGAACTCACCCGCTTCAAGGCCCTGTTCCGCGAGTCCGTGGACGTCCTGCTCCTCGAAGAGGTCCACTTCTTCCACGGCAAGGAAAAGATGCAGGACGAACTGCTGGCCACCCTCAACGCCCTGCACGAACGCGGCTGCAAGGTGGTGCTCACCAGCTCGTTCCTGCCCCGCGAAATCGAAGGCCTCGGCTCCCAGCTCGTGTCCCGCCTGTGCTCCGGCGTCATCACCCAGCTCGCCCAGCCCGACCTGGAGACCCGCCGCCGCATCGTGGACCGCAAGGCCCGCGCCATGGGCCAGCCCGTGGCCCCGGACATCGCCAACCTGCTCGCCGAACGCATCACCACCGACATCCGCCAACTGGAAAGCTGCCTCAACAACCTGGTCCTCAAGGCCCGGCTTCTCAACCAGAAGGTCAGCGCCGAACTGGCCTGGGACGTCCTGGCCCACTACGCCCAGACCCAGGCCAGCCCGGACTTCGACCACATCATCACCTTCGTCTGCAAACACTACGGCATCGACGAACGCCAGCTCAAATCCAAAAGCCGCAAACAACACATCGTCCTGGCCCGAAACACCGCCTTCTACCTGGCCCGCATGCACACCGACCTGTCCCTGGCCTCCCTGGGCGAACGCCTCGGCCGGAAACACTCCACCGTGCTCAAGGGCATCACCAACATCCAACGCGAAATCGCCCAACAAACCCCCCTGGGCCGCCAACTCGAACAGTTCGCGGACCGGCTGGCGGGGTAGAGGGCGGGCGTCCCGGGGGAAGGGGAAAACCCCTTCGTGGGAAGAAGAGGCCGGACAAAGGAAGGGCCCCGCCTGGAAGCGGGGCCTTGTCGTCTTGCGTGGGGTTACTTGTGCCGGTATGTCAGAAGCGCCTTCCCGGTCTTTCTGTCCATGGTCCAGATGGCCTTGACTTCTCCCTGAGGGAAGCGGGGGCTTTCCTGGGCGATGTTGACCAGGAACAAGTAGTCCTTCCCTGGGACGATGTGGGCCAGTTTCCCGCGGCCCGATTCCGGGGTCAGCCGCGAGGCCCCGGGGAGGTCCTTCAGGGGTATCATGCTGACGGTCCGCCCGGTCTTGTCCATGACCAGGATGGAATTCTGGGACATCATTTCGCTCCCGTAGAAGACCTTGCCCCACCTGTCGTAGACAAGCTGATCCACGTCCACGTTGTTCATGGACTTGGCATCCAGCCATTTCCTGCCCTTCAGATCGAACCGATAGAAGAAGCCCTCCCCGCCGAAGGACACGATGCATAGGATGTCGTCGTCGGTATCGACGGCCATTCCTTTGGCCCAGCTGAACTTCGGGAAATTGGGCGGGAGGGGATACCACTTCGTTGTCCCGTTTTCCATGATGGACAGGCTCGTCTTATCCAGGGACACATCCTTCAATTCGCTTCCGGTATATGCCGGAAACGAGGCCGTGAGGATGCCGTGGCCTTTGGGTCCCTGCGGGGTCCATTCCTTGGGGCCGAAGGGGGTGTTCAGGACAAACGTCGCGTTGGGGCCCTCCTCGGGGTATGGCCAGCCCGTGTCGAGTTTGTCGCTGTCGATCACCTTGTTGATCACGACATTGTCGATGGTCCCTCGCCGCAGGGAAACCCCGGTGAAGGACGACAGCCGTGCGATTTGGATCCGCCTGTTGATCGCCGCCATGACCCGGATGAAGTTGTTGTCCATGAGGCTTCTGGCGTACCCGAATTCGCCCTGGTTCACCTGGTACGCGTCCATGGCCCCGATGGCTTCCATGTAGGGGGGGTCGTATCCGCTCGCGATCACGGTCAGGGATTTTGCGGCGGTGTTCCTGACTGTCCACAGCGTGCTCTCGTGAGTGGCCAATATCAGGACCACGTCTTTGCCGGGCCGATCCACCACGACCTCGCCCTGGCCTGCCGGGCTGCCGTACCCGGAGACCATGTGGGCCTCCGCGTCCGGGGAGAACGTGATTCCGTCGGGAAGGATGGGTAGGGAGACGAAGTTGGCCTGCGTCGGAAGGATGGTCGCGGAAGCGTCCGGGGTGGCGGCGGGGGCGGCCTTGACGACCACTCCGGCCGTGGCAAGAGGGGCCGCCGTCGCTACACCCGACTCGTCCGGGTGCGTGGATGCGAGCTTGTCGTAAGCGATGCCGCCCACGCCGATGAGCATCAGGGAGACCACGAGCAGGATGTATTTGAAGGGTGCTGCCTGTTTTGTCATGGGAACTCCCTGCGGGATGGTTTGGCGCTTCAGGCAGGATATATCGCTCGGCCGGTCCCGTGGTCAACGGCATTCGGCGAAGAGGGCGTTTACTGGTGGGGGCCACCTGGTTGATCGTGCCAACGGACCCAATGCCGCCGGGAATGCCCGTTCACTCGGCAACCCGGGAGTCCAGAAGGCGTGGCCCCTCCGGCCGTCACGGCGTCCTGCGCAGCGGGGGAGGCTTTGCCTACTCGTCCTCCCGGGGCCTGCCCCACCCGCCGCCGCCCGGGGTGGTGATGCGCAGGCGGTCGCCCGGGGCGAGGAGGGTGTGGAATTTGGCCGGGACGGTCTCGGTTTGGCCGTCGGCGCGGAGGAGTTCGTTGCGGCCCGGGGCGCCGGGGAGGCCGCCGGCCAGGCCGTAGGGGGCGTGGTCGCGGCGTTCCGAGAGCAGGGTGAGTTCGCAGGGGGCCAGGGCCTGGATCTCGCGGGTCAGGCCGTCGCCGCCCGGGTGTCGGCCCGGGCCGCCGGTGTGGCGGGCCACGCCGAAGCGGGTGACGCGCAGGGGGTAGGCGTATTCCAGGGCCTCGATGGGGGTGTTGAGGGTGTTGGTCATGTGGGAGTGGACCGCGGACTCGCCCGGGCCGCGCGGGGAGCCGCCCATGCCCCCGGCCAGGGTCTCGTAGTAGGCGAAGTTCCGTCCGGCGCCCGCGTTGCCCATGGCCAGGTTGTTCATGGTGCCCTGGGAGGCGGCCGGGATGCGGTCGGGCAGGGCCTGGGCCAGGGCCCCGAGGATGACGTCCACGATGCGCTGGGAGGTCTCCACGTTGCCGCCCGCCACGGCGGCGGGGAAGCGGGCGTCCAGGATGGAGCCCGGCCGGGTGAGGACCTCGATGGGGCGCAGGCAGCCCGCGTTGGCCGGGGTCTCGCGGCCGAGCAGGCAGCGGAACACGTAGAAGGCGCAGGAGCAGGTGATGGCGCGCACGGCGTTGACGCTGCCCGGGACCTGGTCGGCCGAGGCGGTGAAGTCCAGGCGGGCGGTGTCCCCGGCGATCTCCAGGACGAGGCGGATGGGGATGTCGGTGCGTCCCGAGCCGTCGGAGTCCAGCACGTCCTCGAAGGGGTAGCGGCCGTCGGGCATGGCGGCGATGGCGGCGCGCATGAGGGTCTCGGTGTAGTCCATGAGGGCGGCGGCGTAGCGGGCGGGCTGGGTCGGGCCGTGGCGGGCGAGGAGTTCGGTCATGCGGCGCACGCCGGTGGTGTTGGCCATGAACTGGGCGGCGAAGTCCCCTCGGCGTTCGGCCGGGGTGCGGACGTTGGCCAGGATGAGGCCCAGGAGCTGTTCGTCCAGGACCCCGGCGCGGATGATCTTCACCGGGGGCAGGATGAGGCCTTCCTGGAAGAGGGAGGTGGAGAGCGGCATGGACCCGGCGGACATGCCGCCCACGTCGGCGTGGTGGGCGCGGTTGGCCACGTAGAAGGCCGGGGCGGCCGAGGTGGCCGGGGTGGCCGGAGCTGGTGGGATGTCGGTCCCGTCCGGCCCGGAGCGCGGGGCGAAGACCGGGGCCACCACGGTGATGTCCGGCAGGTGGGTGCCGCCGTGGAAGGGGTCGTTGAGCAGCACCATGTCGCCCGGGGCGAAGGGGTGGGCCGCGATGGCGGCGCGCACGGAGAGCGGCATGGAGCCCAGGTGGACCGGGATGTGGGCGGCCTGGGCGATGAGTTCGCCCTGGGCGTCGAACACGGCGCAGGAGAGGTCGCGGCGCTCCTTGATGTTGGGGGAGAAGGCGGTGTGGGTGAGGGTGACGCCCATCTCCTCGGCGATGGAGGCGAAGCGGTTCTTGAAGACTTCCAGGAGGATGGGACTGACGGCCGGGTCGGAATCCGGGGCCGGGGCCGGTCTGGGGCGCGGGGGGCGTCGGGCCGGGCTCATGGCCGCCCCCGGGCGGCGTCGAGGTCGGCGCGGGCCCGGGCGGGGTCGATGCCCCGGGCGCGGGCGATGGCGTCCAGGTTCTCCTCGGCGTCCGAGGGGCGGAGGTACACGGGCTCGATGGGCCCGGGGCCGAAGTCGGCCTCGGCCGCGGCGGCCAGCAGGGCCTCGGGCCGGGGGCGGTCCAGGTCCGGGGGGAGCAGGGTGAGGTCCGGGGTGGCGGCGGCCAGGGCGTCGAAGAACTCGGCGTTGCGGCGCAGGCCCGAGCCCAGGGCGGCCACGGGGCCGGGCAGGGCGGCCAGGGCCGCGGCGGCCTGGTCCAGGGAGAGGGGCCGGGCCGGGCCCAGGGGCGCGGCGTCCGGGCGGCGGAAGGCCTGGACGTAGACCTGGCGCATGCGGGAATGGGTGACCACGGCGAGCGTGCCCCCCGCATGGCTTGCGTCCTGGGCCGCGGGCTCGCGGGCCAGCAGGGCCAGGTGGTCCAGCCCGGCCGTTGCCGCCCCGGTGGCCAGGGCCAGGCCCTCGGCCGCGGCCAGGGTGATGCGCAGGCCGGTGAAGCTGCCCGGCCCGGCCACGCAGGCGATGCGGCCTACGTCCGCGGCGGGGCGGCCGAGTTCGCGCAGCATTTCGTCCAGGCCCGGGTGCAGCAGGGTCATGAACCGGCCCGGGGCCGTCCACTGGCGGTGGGTCAGGAGGCGGGGCGGTTTTCCGGCCGCATCGGCCTGGCCCAGCGCCAGGAGCAGGGTTTCTTCAGCCCCGGCGATGGTCAGCAGGAGGCCCGGGTCAGGAGGCGAGGATGCGGGAGATGTCATTGTAGAAGGCCAGGGCCGTGAGGGCCAGGAGCAGGGCGATGCCGAAATAGGTGGCCAGGCGGCGCACGGTCTCGTTGACCGGGCGGCGGGTGACGGCCTCCCAGCCGAAGAACAGGATGTGCCCGCCGTCCAGCACCGGGATGGGCAGGAGGTTGAGCACGCCCAGGTTGATGCTGATGAAGGCGGCCAGCAGGAGCAGGTCGCTCAGGCCGGAGTGGGCCTCGCGGTCCACGGCCTGGGCGATCATGATGGGCCCGCCGATGCCCTTGAGGGAGGCCGTGCCGTCGGCCACCAGCCACAGGGACTGGAGGGTCTTGACGATCATGGCCCAGGCCTTGTGCAGGGCGGACAGGCTCCCCAGGGTAAGGCCCAGGGGCTCCACGCGCTCGGCCGCGGTGTAGACGATGCCGATCTTGGGCTGGGGGATCACGGCGTTGTTCCGGTCCGCCTCGGACAGGAAGCGCGGGGTGATGGTCACGTCGCGGGTGATGCCGCCGGACTCCAGGGTCAGGGTCACGGGCTGCTGGCGGCCGAAGAGGATGGAGAGGAGCAGGGACTCCTCGAAGTACAGGGGCTCGCCGTCCACGCGGGTGACCACGTCGCCGGGCTCGATGCCCGCGGCCTGGGCCGGGCTGTTGTCCACCACCTGCTGGACCTGGTGCTCGAAGAGCACCACCCCGCCCTGGGACAGGAACAGGGCCCAGTAGATGAGCCAGCCCAGGATGAAGTTGAACACCGGCCCGGCCAGGACCACCAGCAGGCGCTGCCAGGCCGGACGCACGGAGAAGAGCATGGATTCGGGGAAGTCGGCCCCGGGCTCGGCTGGAGCGCCGGATTCGGGGGGCGTCTCGGAGGTCGTCTCGGGGGCCTTTTCGGGGGCCGCCTCGGGGGACATGGACTCGCCCGCCAACTGGACGTAGCCGCCCAGGGGCACGGCGGAGAGCTTGTACTCGGT
>JBFWIY010000148.1:0-6789 GCA_050255855.1 Desulfovibrionaceae bacterium | reverse complement strand
TGGCCACGGGCGGCATCCGCTGCTCCGCCGACGTGGTCAAGGCCATCGCCCTGGGCGCGGACGCCGTGTACATCGGCACCGCCACCCTGCTGGCCGTGGGCTGCACCCTGTGCGGCCGCTGCTACACGGGCAAGTGCCCCTGGGGCATCGCCACCAACGACCCGTACCTGGCCAAGCGCCAGAACCCGGACATCGCCACCAAGAAGCTCACCAACCTCATCCGCGCCTGGAGCCACGAAATCCAGGAGATGCTGGGCGGCATGGGCCTCAACTCCATCGAGAGCCTGCGCGGCAACCGCGACAAGCTGCGCGCCGTGGGCCTGGGCGATACCGAAATGGACATCCTCGGCGTCAAGCACGCCGGACGATAGGGGAGAGCGACGATGAAGCGCGTGTTCATGGACATGGACCACTGCATCGGCTGCAAGCTCTGCGAGCTGGCCTGCCTGACCGTCCATTCGAAGAGCAAGGATCTCATCCTGGCCTACACCGTGGAGCGGGCCGAAGGGCTCATGCCCCACAAGCGGGTCTTCCGCGAGGGGGCGCTGTGCGCCTCCATCGGCTGCCGCCACTGCGACGAGCCCGCCTGCGTCACGGCCTGCATCTCCGGGGCGCTGACCAAGGACCCGGTCTCCGGCCGGACCCTGTTCGACGCCGACAAGTGCGTGGGCTGCTGGTCGTGCTACATGGCCTGCCCCTTCGGGGCCATCCAGCGCAACGAGGAGACCCACAAGATCGACAAGTGCGACCGCTGCCTGGAGCGCGACACGCCCGCCTGCGTGGCCGCCTGTCCCAACCAGGCGCTGACCTACGAGGATCGGTAGCCCCATGAACTATCTCATCATCGGCAACGGGGTGGCCAGCGTGGCCGCCATCGAGGGCATCCGCCAGCACGATCCGGACGGGCCCATCACCGTGGTCAGCCGCGAGCCGGTCAAGACCTACGGCCGCCCGCTCATCTCCTACCTGCTGGCCGGGAAGATCAAGCCCGCCGCCCTCTGGTACCGCCCCGATTCCTTTTACAAGAAGAACAAGGTCGTCCAGGAGCTCGGCGTCCGCATCGTGAGCATCAATCCGGTGACCAAGAAGGCCTACGCCGAGGGCGACCGCGAATTCGCCTACGACAAATGCCTCATCGCCACCGGCGGCGCGCCCTACATCCCCGAGATCAAGGGGCTGGAGGGCCCGGGCGTGCACTGCTTCACCACCCTGGCCCACGCCGAGGAGCTGCTCGCCGCCCTCAAGGGCGTGGAGCGCTGCACGGTGGTCGGCGCGGGGCTCATCGCCCTCAAGGCCGCCGAGGGCCTGGCCGCGCGCGGGGTCAAGGTCACGCTGATGGTGCGCTCGCGCATCATGCGCGCCTACTTCGACGAGACCGCCGGGGACATGCTGGTGGACCACCTGCGGGAGCAGGGCGTGGAGTTCGCCCTGGGGGCCGCGCCCCGCGCCATCGAACGCGACGAGACCGGAAAGATCGTGGCCGTGACCACGAACCAGGGCCGCATCGAGACGGACCTGGTGGTCCTGGCCGCCGGAGTCCGGCCCGAGACCGGGCTGGCCGAATCCGCCGGGGCCAAATGCGCCACGGGCGTGCTCGTGGACGAATTCCTGCGCACCAGCGTGGCCGACATCTACGCCGCCGGGGACGTCACCGAGGCCGTGGACCTCATCACCGGCCAGCGCCGGGTCATCCCCATCTGGCCCAACGCTTATCACCAGGGCCTCTACGCCGGGCAGAACATGGCCGGCGGCGAGCTGCGCTATCCCGGCACCCTGTCTATGAACTCCATCGCCTACTTCGGCCTGCCCACCCAGTCCGTGGGGCTCGTGAACCCGCCCCAGGGCGACACGCGCTACCAGAGCTTCGCCAAACAGGACAAGCGCGCCAAGCGCTACCGCAAGCTGGTGTTCGAGGGCGACCGGCTGGTGGGCTACGTGCTGGTGGGCGACATCGAGCCCTCCGGCGTCTACACCACCTTTGTCCAGTACGGCTTCCCCGTGGACGAGGAGCTGCGCAAGCGGCTGGTGGCGGGCGAGGCCGGGGTGCTCTCCTGGCCCCACAAGTTCTTCGACCAGTCCTTCAGCCCCAAGATGTACGAAGCCGCCCCGGCGCGGACCCGCTAGCAGGTGTCGTCATGAAAGCTCCCGAGCGTTACCACCAGTTCGACAAGGACATCGCCGGCTGCGGCATCTTCGGGGTCATCGACCGCAAGCGCGGCCTGATCCCGGGCGAAATGCCCATCACCGCCATGACCTGCATGCACGACCGCGGCAACGGCCTGGGCGGCGGGTTCGCGGCCTACGGCATCTATCCCGACTTCCCCGACCACTTCGCCTTCCACATCATGTGCGACGACGAAGGGGCCCTGCGCGAGGCCGAGGAGATCATCAAGCAGTACTTCGACGTGGCCCTGACCGAGCCCATCCCCACCCGCAAGGTGCTCACGGTGAAGAACCCGCCCATGGTCTGGCGCTACTTCGTCACCCCCAAGAGCAACTGCCCGTCGGACTGCGAAGGCCTGGCCGAGGACGACTACGTGGTCACCCTGGTCATGCGCATCAACCAGACCGTGGCCGGGGCCTTCGTGTTCTCCTCGGGCCGCAACATGGGCGCCTTCAAGGGCGTGGGCTTTCCCGAGGACATGGCCGACTTCTACCGCCTGGACGAGTACAAGGCCTACATCTGGACCGGCCACAACCGCTTTCCCACCAACACCCCGGGCTGGTGGGGCGGGGCGCATCCCTTCACCATCCTGGACTGGTCCATCGTGCACAACGGCGAGATCAGCTCCTACGGCATCAACCAGCGCTGGCTGTGCGAGAACGACTACCTCTGCACCCTCATGACCGACACCGAGGTGGTGGCCTACGAGCTGGACCTGCTGGTGCGCAAGCATGGCCTGAGCCGCGAGCTGGCCAGCAAGGTCCTGGCCCCGCCCTTCTGGGACGAGATCAAGCGCATGGACAAGGACGACCGCGACCTCTTCACCGCCCTGCGCGTCACCTACGGCCCGGGCATGCTCAACGGCCCCTTCGCCATCCTGGTGGCGGACCGCACCTGCCTCTGGGGCCTCAACGACCGCATCAAGCTGCGGCCGCTCATCGTGGCCGAGAAGGGGGACCTGGTGTTCATGTCCAGCGAGGAATCCGCCATCCGCTCGGTGAGCCCCGAGCTGGACCGCGTCTGGATGCCCAAGGCGGGCGAACCCGTCATCGTGGAAGTCGAGGAGTAAGCGCCGTGGCCAAACAGTCCAAGAAGATCACCCTGGACGCCGCGGGCGTCTACTATCGCGAGCTCAACGAGGAGATCCGCCGCAAGGCGGCCGAGGGCTACACCGACTTCACCCTCGCCAACGTCAACGGCCAGCGCTACATCGCCGACGCCCTGGGCGGGGAGCTGAGCTTCCACATCCAGGGCGTGCCCGGCCAGGACCTGGGGGCCTTCATGCGCGGCTGCACCATCCGCGTGGCGGGCAACGCCCAGGACGGCGTGGGAAACACCATGGATTCCGGCAAGATCGTCATCGACGGCCTGGCCGGGGACGTCATCGGCTACGCCATGCGCGGCGGCAGCATCTACATCCGCGGCGACGTGGGCTATCGGGTGGGAATCCACATGAAAGCCTACAAGGAAATGGTCCCCACCATCGTCATCGGCGGCAAGGCGGGGGACTTCCTGGGCGAATACATGGCCGGTGGAATTATTTTGCTTCTCGGGATGTTTTCTGATAAGCCGAATGCGCCGATCACGGGACGCAGCCTGGGCACGGGCATGCACGGCGGCGTCATCTACGTCCGGGGCTCGGCCCCGGAGGAGCAGCTCGGCCCGGGCCTCCACGCCCAGCCGTTGGAAAAACAGGACGAGAAGATCCTGCGGGCCATCGTCAAGGACTACGCGCGCGAACTCCAGTTCGACGCGGCGGAGATCCTGGCCGAGCCCTTCGTGAAGGTCGTGCCGTTCTCGCATCGTCCCTACGGCAACATGTACGTTCCCGCGTAACCCCGCCCAAGGAGGCACAATGTTCAGCTCCCAGTTCGCCAATCTGGCCTTCGCCCTCGCCGGGGGCGCCCAGCAGGCCCCGGCCGGCGGTTCGGCCCAGGGCTCCGGCGGCATCGCCGGCCTGCTCGCCGGTCCGCTGCCCATGCTCATCATCATGTTCGCCATCTTCTACTTCCTGCTCATCCGCCCGCAGCAGAAGAAGGCCAAACAGCACAAGGAGATGCTCGCCGCCCTCAAATCCGGCGACAAGGTCGTCACCGGCGGCGGCATCTACGGCGTCATCACCGACATCGACCAGGACATCATCTCCGTGGAGATCGCCCCGGATGTGACCATCCGCATCAACCGGGCCTACGTGTCCGGCCTGGCCGAAGGCGTGAAGATCGACCAGAAGAAAAAGAAGTAGCCTCCGGCCCGCAAGGGCGCCGGAAGACGTCCCAAGGCAAGCATGCGGGCCGTTCCCCGGCCCGCGCTTGCCTTTTCTTGTGAACCGCACGTCGAATCGACCCGCTCAGGGGAAGAGCACATGAACATGAGTCTGCGATACCGCATCCTGCTGGCGGCCATCGTGCTGGTGGCCGGGCTGGCGTATTCCCTGCCCTCGCTGCCCGGCGTCAAGGGCTCGCTGCTGGGCGACTTCCTGCCCAACGAGTCCATCCGCCTCGGTCTGGACCTCAAGGGCGGCATTTTCCTGACCCTTGAGGTGGACACCGACAAGGCCCTGCACATCCGCCTGGCGCGCTACGCCCAGGACATCAAGCAGGCGGCCGAAGAGGATCAGGTGGGCTTCATCAATCCCAAGCTCGACGGCGAGCAGGCCGTGAACTTCACCCTGCACCACCCGGAAAAGCAGGCCGACCTGGACAAGGTCATCGACCGCTTCAGCAACGTCTTCGAGGTCAGCACCACGGAGCGCGACGGCGCGGTGGACTACGAGCTGGCCGTGAAGCCCGACTGGCGTGACCATTTCGTCAAGGACATCATCACCCAGACCGTGGACATCGTGCGCAACCGCATCGACCGCCGCGGCGTGGTGGAGCCCGACATCCGCCAGCAGGAGGGCGGGCGCATCCAGATCCAGCTCCCCGGCATGGAGGACGCCCACCAGGCCATCGAGGTCATCACCCGCATGGGCCAGCTGGAGTTCAAGCTCCAGGCCGACGGCATCAGCGCGGAGCAGGCCCGGCAGCAGCCCGACCGCTACCAGGTGCTCTATCCCAAGAAGGGCACCGGCAAGCCCCTGGTGGTCTTCAAGGACCCGGTGCTCACCGGCGAATACGTGGCCGACGCCCGGCCCCAGTTCGACCAGCAGGGCCATCCCCAGGTCTCCCTGGAGCTGACCAGCCGCGGCGGCGACATCTTCGCCCAGGTCACCAGCGACAACATCGGCAAGCAGCTGGCCATCGTGCTCGACGGCACCATGCACTCCGCCCCGGTCATCCAGAGCGCCATCACCGGCGGCAGCGCCAGCATCACCGGCAGCTTCACCATGCAGGAGGTCAAGGACCTGGTGAACGTCCTCAAGGACGCCCTGCCCGCCCCGGTGAACAAGGTGGCCGAGAGCGCCATCGGCCCCTCCCTCGGCCAGGAGTCCATCACCAACGGCACCCGGGCCGCCGTCATCGGCCTGGTGGTGGTGCTCGTCTTCATGGTGATCTACTACGGCCTGTCCGGCGTCTTCGCCGACGTGGTGCTGTGCCTGAACGTGGTGCTCATCCTGGCGGGCCTGGTGGCCTTCGGGGCCACCCTGACCCTGCCGGGCATCGCGGGCATCATCCTGACCATCGGCATGGCCGTGGACGCCAACGTCATCATCTTCGAGCGCATCCGCGAGGAGCTGCGCCGCGGGCTCACGCCCAAGGCCGCCATCCAGGAGGGCTACGCCCGCGCCACCCTGACCATCTTCGACGCCAACCTGACCACGGTCATCGCCGCCCTGATCCTGTATCAGTTCGGCACCGGCCCCATCAAAGGCTTCGCCGTCACGCTGACGCTGGGCATCATCACCTCCATGTTCACGGCCATCTTCGTCTCGCGCATCCTCTTTGACATCTACACCGCCAACCGCCCCGCGGGCGCAAAGCTCAGCATCTAGGGGGGGACGCCATGGGACTTTCCTTCATCAAGCCGGATACGAACATCAACTTCATCGGCGTGCGGCGCATCGCCTACGCCGTGTCGCTGACCCTGATCCTGCTGGGCCTCGCCGCCCTCATCCTGCGCGGCGGCCCGCGCTACGGCATCGACTTCGCCGGCGGCATCATCGTCCAGGCCAAGATCGAGGCCAAGCACGAGGTGGGCTTCGACGCGGTGCAGGAGGCGCTCAAGGGCGTGGAGCTGCCCGGTCTGGCGGTCCAGTCCATGCTCGACGAGACCGACGAATACCTCATCCGCACCTCCACCTCCGACCTGGACACCGAGGCGGTGAAGCGGACCATCCAGACCGCCCTGGAGCAGCACATCCCCGACTCCAAGGTGGAGATCCGCCGCACCGAGATGGTGGGCCCCAAGGTGAGCTCCGACCTGCGCGCCAAGGCCCTGGAGGCCATGTTCTACGCGGTGCTGCTCATCACCATCTACATCTCCGGCCGCTTCGAGCAGCGCTGGATGGCCGCGGCCATCATGGCCGCCGCCCTGTTCGGCGGCATCAGCGTGCTGGAGTTCGCGGGCGCGCCCGTGGGCTGGCTCATCTTCGGGGCGCTCATCATCGCCCTGGCCCTGTGCTGGTTCATGAAGCTCAACTACGCCCTGGGGGCCGTGGTGGCCCTGGTGCACGACGTGCTCATCAC
>JBFWIY010000147.1:0-6796 GCA_050255855.1 Desulfovibrionaceae bacterium | reverse complement strand
AGACGCGGCAGGCCCTGCTCCGCCAGCTGCTGCACGAGCACAAGGCGGACATCGTGCCCCGCTTCGAAAAGCTCTGGAGCCTGCGCGACGAGGTGACCCGGGCCATGGCCGCCGAGCCCTTCGACCGCCCGGCCCTGGAGGCCCTGTTCGCCCAACTGCGCGACCAGGAGTCCGACGTGGCCGCCTCGGCCCAGCGCATGCTCGCCGACCTGCTGGAGCGCCTGCCCCCCGAGGACCGCGCCAAGGTGGCGGCGCTGATGCCCGTGCGCCCGCCCCGCCCGCCGGACGACGGCAAGTAAGGGACGGCAAGTAGGCGACGGCGAGCCGGGGCCGGGGGCCTCAGTCGTAGGCCAGCTTCACGTCCCGGGGCTCGGCCAGGAGCCCGGCGGCCAGCTCGGCCACGTCCCCGTCCCGCCAGAAATCGAGCCGTTCGTGGACGTCCAGGTACTTCTGCGGGATGGGATGGGTGCCCACCACCACGGGCAGGCCGTGGGCCGTCTCGATGTAGGCCTTGAACTTCCGCAGGTGCGGACAGGGCGGATAGCCCACCACCAGCCCGGTGGCCAGGTGCACCACCTCGGCCCCGTTCTTCAGGAATTCCAGGGGCACGTACTCCACGTTGCCCCCCGGACACCCGCCGCAGGTGGAGTAGCCCACCAGCTCCAGGGGCTCGTCGGCCGGGTAGGCGGCGAACCCGCCCCGGCGCTCGCGCATGGCGCGCAGGCACTTGCCCCCGCCGCAGGTCTGGTAGCGCGCGCAGATGATGATGCCGATCTTGGTCATGCTCCCTCCCGTGGCGGCGCGGCCCGCGCCCCGGGATGGGACGGCGGCGACGCCTCAGGGTCCTCGTAGCCCGGCCGGAACGGCGAGACAAGGCCCCCGACCGGACAAAGTTCCCATTGCCTTGGCCCGGCCCGGGCCGCTATACCCGTCCTACCCCTCGGTTCGGACCACCCTTTTCCCAGGAGGCGGGCATGGCTCTCAGGCGCATCGGCATCCTCACCGGCGGCGGCGACTGCTCCGGGCTCAACGCGGTCATCCGGGCCGTGACCCGGGCGGCCATCATCCAGCACGGGGCCAAGGTCATCGGCATCGAGAACGGCTTCGAGGGCCTCATCACCGGCAACACCCAGCCCCTGACCACCCGCACCACCCACGACATCCTCACCCTGGGCGGCACCATCCTGGGCACCACCAACAAGGGCAACCCCTTCGCCTACCGGGAGATGAACCCCGACGGCAGCATCAAGGTGAGCGACCTGTCCGACCGCGCCGTGGAGACCGTGCGCGACCTGGACCTGGACTGCCTGTTCGTGGTGGGCGGCGAGGGCACCATCGAGATCGGCTACCGGCTCCAGCAAAAGGGCGTGCCCATGATCGGCATCCCCAAGACCATCGACAACGACCTGGCGGGCACGGACTACACCTTCGGGTTCCAGACCGCGGTGCAGGTGGCCTGCGACGCCCTGGACCGGCTCCAGACCACGGGCCGCAGCCACCAGCGCGTCATGATCCTGGAGGTCATGGGCCGCAACGCCGGGTGGATCGCCCTGGAGGCGGGCATCGCGGGCGGAGCGCACATCATCCTGATCCCGGAGATCCCCTACAACATCAAGTACGTGATCCAGAAGATCAAATACCGCATCCAGGGCGGCAGCCCCTACACCATCCTGGTGGCCGCCGAGGGGGCCGTGGCCGAGGGCGGCCAGGCCATCACCCAGGAGGCCGCCACCACCCGGCTCCAGGGCGTGCCCCAGCTGGGCGGCGTCGGCAACCACATCGCCGGGCTCATCAAACAGGAGATCGACCTGGAGGTGCGCACCACCGTGCTCGGCCACATCCAGCGCGGGGGCTCGCCCTGCGCCTTCGACCGGGTGCTGGGCACGCGCCTCGGGGCCGCCGCGGTGCAGGCCGCGGCCGACGGCAAGTTCGGCCACATGGTGGCCCTGCGCACCCCGGACATCGTGCTGGCGCCCATCGACGGGCTGGCCGGGGTGGTGCGCACCGTGCCCGAGACCTCCCAGCTCCTGGAGACCGCCGAGAGCATCGGCATCAACCTGGGCCGGGAGCGGATGTAGGCAAAAAGGGGAAGCCAACACGCCGGAATCGTTTTGGATCGAAGAGCAGCGGCCCGGGCCTTGGCCCGGGCCGCCTTCCCGTGCTACCCCGGAACCCCCGCGCCGCCCGGCGCGGGACCACCCCATCCCCGCGGAGGCCCCATGTTCATCATCGACGTGACCTACACCGTGCCCCTCCAGACCGTGGACGCCCACCTGCCCGCGCACATCGCCTTTCTCAAGGAGCAGATGGCCGCCGGAATCTTCCTGGCCTCGGGCCGCAAGACGCCGCGCGAGGGCGGAATCATCCTGGCCCGCGGCCTCTCCCGGCCCGAGCTGGACGCCCTGCTGGAGCGCGATCCCTTCCAAATCCACAAGGTGGCGGACTACCGGGTGACGGAGGTGGGGCTCAACAACTTCGCCCCGGGGTTCGAGGTCCTGAAGGACTAGTCGGGCCCCCCGGAGGGTCCCAGGGAGTCCTCCCCGGCCGAGGGGCTCCGGCCCGGGGCCGGATGGTTGAGCCGCTCCGTGAGCTTATAGGCCAGGACCAGCAACAGCACGTGGTGGAGCGCCAGGGCCGGGACGGACCAGATCAGCGAACAGGAACCGGGTGCCCACTGGACCACGTAGGCCAGCCCCACGGCCACGGGCAGGGCCCGGCCCAGGGGCCGCCTCCCGCCGCGACGGTCCAGGCCGAGGACCCGGTCCCGGGCGTTGCTGGCCCGGACCAGGCCGAGCAGCACCACGAAGATCCAGTAGAAATTGAACAGCGGGACAAAGAGCAGCAGGACGGCCAGGCCCGGCTCGGTGCGGCCGCCGTTGGGCCGCAACGCCCCCCAGGCCCGGTACGCGAACACGCCGTACCCGGCCGAAAAGCCCAGGCCCGCCAGGATCAACGGGAGCAGCAGGCCGAAGTCCAGGTGCGGGTCCGGCCCGATCATGGCCCGGAGCACGGCCCAGCTCAGGCCGTCCAGCAGCAGCGCGCAGATCAGCAGCAGGCGGTAGACGTCCCAGCCCGGGGGCGCCACGGCCGGTCCCAGGGACTCCGGTGCGGCGGCCAGCCAGGGACGCAGCTCGGGCAAGGCCTCGGCCGGGGTCCAGTCCGCCAGGCCCGGCCGCCAGACCAGCCGTCCCGGCCGCAGGCCGTTGGCGGCCAGCTCCTCCGTGGCCAGCGGGCCGATGCGCCGCCCGTGCCGGGCCAGATACCAGGGCTTCAGCGCCATGCGTCCCCCCGGCGGCTCAGTCCGCCCACTCCGGGGTGAGGCTGCGCATCCGGCCGGTGAAGACGAACACGAAGGCCAGCATCAGCAGGGGCGAGGCCGCGCTGACAAGGCCGCCCAGCTGGATCAGCAGGACCAGGACCGGGACCTTGCCCGAGGCCATGAGCAGCAGGGCCAGCTGCGAGTTGCCCCCGGCCTGGAGCTGGATGGCCAGCTGCGCGCCGAAGGTGAGCAGGCCGCCCGCCACCGCGGTGGCCGCCACGGAGGTGGGCAGGAGCAGGTTCAGGGTGCGGTCGGGCTCCCAGCCGTGGAAGCGCACCGACTCGTTGTAGTGCCGGGCCAGGCCGCGCAGCACGAAGAATATCCAGTACAGGTTGAAGACCGGCACGAAGCCCAGCAGCAGCGCGGCCCAGGGCCCGGGCCGGGCCCCGAAGGCCCGCACCACCCCCCAGGCGCGCAGCACGAAGCGGCACCAGGCCACCAGCCCCACCAGCATATCCAGCAGCAGGGCCCCGCCCCAGGCCAGCAACGCGGCCCCGGAGGGCGCCAGCCCCCGGGGGCCCATGGAAAACAGGGGGATGGCCGCCAGGAGCAGCACCGGGATCAGCAGGAAGGTCGCCAGCATGACCCAGAACAGCCGCCGGGTGGGCAGCTTCTCGGGCAGGTCGGCCAGGCCGGGCGGGCCGTCGGTCAGGTGCTCCCGCAGCTCGGGCAGCTCCATGGCCAGCACCCAGTCCTCCAGCCCCTTGCGCCAGACCAGGTCCCCGGAGCCGAGCCCCCGGTCCAGCAGCTCGGACAGCGCCATGGGGCCCACGGGCCGGTCCCCGTCCGCCACGTACCACGCCTCCGCCATGCTCGCCTCCCGTTTCCGCCGCGCCGGTCGGGCGCGGCGGCAGACCCATCTGGGCGGGACGATGGCAGAATCGGGCCGAAGACACAACCCCCGGGGAACAATCGGGAAACATCCCCAGAACGGTCAGGCCTCGGGGCAGGCGCTGCGCCAACGCAGGGCCAGCACGGTGATGTCGTCGCTGATCTCCGCGCCTTGGGCGAACCGCTCCAGGTCGGCCAGGAGCTCCTTGAGGATGGAGGACGGGTCGGGCCCGGCCTGGACCAGCCGCTCGGCCAGGCGCTGGTCGCCGTAGAAGCGGTCCTGGTTGTCCTCGGCCTCGGTCACCCCGTCGGTGTAGAGCACCACGGTGTCCCCGGGCTCCAGGCGCAGGGCGTGGCCCTCGAAGCCCGCGTCCTCCATCACCGCCAGGGGCCGCCCGGGGGCCAGCTCCAGGGCGGTCCACTCGCCCTTGGCGGCGCGGTACACCCAGGGGGGCAGGTGCCCCGCGTTGGCGATGTCCAGCACGCCGGTGGCGGGGTCCAGCACCGCCGCCTGGGCGGTGACGAACATGCACTGCTCGTTGCCGTCGGCCAGTTCGTCGTTGGCGCGGTTGAGGATGTCCGCCGCGCTGGGCGAACCGCCCACGGACGCGGCGGCGCGCAGCAGGGTCTTGGCCTGGGCCATGAAGAGCGCGGCGGGCACGCCCTTGCCGGACACGTCGGCCATGATGAGCACCAGCCGCCCGTCGGGCAGGGGGAAGGCGTCGAAGAAGTCGCCGCCCACCTCGCGCGCCGGGGAGCAGCTGGCCGCCAGGTCCACCCCGGCGCACAGGGGCGTGTCGCCCAGCCGGGGCAGCATGTCGGCCTGGATGTTGCGGGCGATGCGCAGCTCGGACTCCAGACGCTCCTTGGCCGCCGTGGCCCGGGTGCGCTCCTGGATGTACTCGTGCAGGCGCACCTCCATGTGGCTCAGGGTGCGGGCCAGGCGCTTGGCCTCCACCGGGAAGAGGATGTTGGAAAGGGCCGAGTTCTCCTCGGGCGAGTAGGCGAAGTCCCGGCCGCTCAGGCGCTCGGCGTGGGTGTCCAGGCGGACCAGGGGCAGAACCACCTTGGACCCGGCCACCAGGGCCACCCCCACGAAGGCCGCCATGATGGCCACGGAGAGGATGGTGAGCTTGACGGCCAGGCTGCGGGCCGGGGCCTCCAGCTCGGCCTCGGGCACGGTGGCCACGATGTACCAGTTCAGGGGCTCGAAGCGCTGCACCAGGGACCAGCGCTGGCCCCCCGGCCCGGAGGAGCGCACCTGGCCCTCGCCCTCGGCCGCGGCCCGGAGGGGCTCCATGATGCGCCTGTCCGCGGCCATCCGGTCCAGGGCCCAGATGGGGTGGACCACCACGTCCCCGTGGCCGTCGAACACCCAGAAATAGCCGTCCCGGCCGATGCGCCGCAGGGCGAAGGACTCCCTCAGGATCCCGGTGATCCGGTCGAACATGCGGGCCTCGTCGCGGTCGATGTCGTCGACGTACAGGCCCGCGCCGATGACCCAGCGCCACTGGGGGAACCAGACGTAATACAGGAGCTTGCGCGCCAGGTCCTTGGAGTTGAGCCGGGGCCAGCGCACATAGTCGAAGCTTTCGCCCGTCGCCTCGGCCTCGCGCACCATCTTGGGCAGCAGATGGTCCCCGGCCTCGTCCAGCACGTGGGACATGTCCCGGCCCTTGAAGCGGGCGTCGGGGTGGGCCACGGCCACGCAGTGCTCGTCGTAGGCGTAGAAATAGCCCCCGTCGGAAAAACGCAGGCGCTCCACGGCGTCGATGGCCCGGGCCTTGGCCTGGGCCTCGGTGAGCAGCCCATCGGCCTGCATCCGCCAGCAGGCCTCCACCTCCTGCAGGGCCAGGCCCACCACGTCGCGCACGTGGCCGCGGGCCCGGGTCATGGCGTAGTCGCGGAAGGAGGCCAGGCCCTGGTGCTGGGCCTTCACCAGGTCGCCGGCCTGGCCCAGCAGGTTGCGGGCGCCCTGCTCCTCCGAGGAGACCAGCACCGTGCGCAGCTGGCCGATGCTCAGGACGGTGACGGCCAGCGAGGCGGCGATGACCGCCCCGACCACCAGGATCAGGACCACCTGCCGATAGGAGAGGGTGCGTGGGGACATGTCGGAATCAGTGGTTGAAGTGGAGATTCAGCCGATGCACGCCGCCGGACTCGGCCAGCGTCACCCGATCCGCAATGCGGCGGATCATCCATCCCGCCAAAAAACGCCTTTCCTTGTCATCCATGAACACCTCGCCCGGGTCCAGCCGGCGCAGGGGAAGCTCCAGCGCCGCGCCCTCCCAGCGGGCCACGATGTCGAGGTTGAACTCGTCGAACCGCACCTCCAGGTGCAGCCGCTCGGTCCCGCCGGGCATGAGCACGGCCTCCACCAGCTCCAGCAGGGTCTGACTGGCGCGGTTCACCACGTCGGGCCGCGCGCCCCAGGCCCCGCCCTGGCGCTGCATGAAGGCCACCACCTCCCAGGTCGGCTCCCCCCCCCGCTCCAGCTCCAGCACGGCCTTGGAGGCCACCCCGATCCGAAAACAGAGGTTCAGCACCACGGCCAGCACCGTGGCCGCAGACAGGGAGGAGGAGAACACCGGGGCCAGCCACCCGGGCAGCCCGGCAAAGGCCCCGGGCAGCATGTCCACCATGAGC
>JBFWIY010000146.1:0-6832 GCA_050255855.1 Desulfovibrionaceae bacterium | reverse complement strand
AGCCGCTCGCCCGTGGAGGCCCCGCGAATGGCGAAGAGGGAGCGCATGCTCGCGCCCGGTCGCAGAAACGCACTCATGGGGCCGGAAGCTAGCAGAAAAACCGGCCGAGGCAAACCACGCGGGACCGGGGGGGGCGGGGGGGGCGGGGGGCGAAGGGAGGCGAAGGGGCGAGAGCCCGGGCTCAGACCCCGCCGCGCAGGGCCTGGATGGGGTCCAGCCCGGCGGCCTGGCGCGCGGGCTTGAGCCCGAAGACCAGGCCCACCACCGCGGCGCTCACCAGGGCGAACGCGAAGGCCTTCCAGGAGAATTCAATGGTCAGAATGTCCAGCCGGGTGAGGAGCTGCCCCAGGCCCAGGCCCAGGCCCAGGCCGAGCAGCCCGCCCCCCAGGGTGAGCACCCCGGCCTCCAGCAGGAACTGGAGCAGGATGGCCGAGCGCCGCGCCCCCAGGGCCCGCTTGAGCCCGATCTCGTAGCTGCGTTCGCTCACGCTGATGGAGAAGAGGTTGGCCAGCACGAACCCGCCCACCAGCACGGCGATGGCCGCCGTGACCCCCAGGAAGACCAGCAGCCCGCCCTTGAACATGGCGATGAACTGGAGGATCTCCTTGGCCGTGAGGATGGTGAAGTCGTCGTCCTGGTCCGGCTTGAGCCCGTGCAGGTGGCGCATGAAGGCCCGCAGGTTCTCGGCGTGGACGTCCATGAGCTCGGGCTCGTAGAACTTCACGCGCAGGGCCCGGAAGTACTTGCGGTCCAGGTTGAAGCGGTTGGTCAGGGTGGTCATGGGCAGGATGATGCGGTTGTCGATGTCGCCGCCCCCGCCCCCGCCGGTGAAGCCGCGGAAGGACAGCCGCCCGATGACCTGGAGGGGCAGGTCGTTCACGTAGACCACCTGGCCCACCGGGGAGCGCGCGCCGAAGAGCTCGCGCGCCGGGCGGTCGCCGATGAGGCAGACCCGGGCGGCCCGGCTCACGTCCTCGGCGTTGAAGTCGCGGCCCTCCACCAGGGGCCAGTTCCAGCCCTCGGCGTAGTTCTCGCCCGCGCCCACCAGGGTGACGCCCTGGTAGTTCTTGTTGCGGTGCTTCACGGTCATGTCGCCCTTGGCCCGCATGGGCACCACCAGATAGGCCCCGGGCAGGGACTGGCGCAGGCGGCGCACGTCGCTCATGGTCAGGGTGTTCATGCGCATGCCCACGGCGCGCTTCTTGATGTTGCCGCCGATGACGAAGGCGGCGTTGGGGCCGAACATGTCCACGATCTGGTGGGCCATCTTGTTGGCCCCGTCCACCGAGGTGACGATGAGGGTGAGGGACGCGATGCCGAAGGCCACCCCCAGGGTGACGAACAGGGAGCGCAGCCGGTAGGCCCACACGGCCTCCAGGGCCATGCGCAGCACGCGCAGGGGGATGACGAGCCGGCGCAGGGCCCGCTGTCTCGGGCATTGCCGGGGGGACGCCCCCGGGGGGGGGGGGGGGCGACGGGGGGAGCGGAACGGGAGCGGAAGGGGCCCGGGCTACGGCTGCACCAGGATGACCACCCGGCGGTTGGCGGCGCGACCCTGGTCCGTGTCGTTCCCGGCCACGGGGCGGGTGTCGGCCAGGCCCACCACCTTGACCCGGGTGCGGTCGAGGCCGTGGTCCATGAGGTAGCGCGCCACCGCGGCCGCCCGGGCGGCCGAGAGCTCCCAGTTGGAGGGGAACGCCCCGGCGTGGATGGGCACGTCGTCGGTGTGGCCCTCCACCTCCAGGTGATAGGGCGAGTCCGCCAGGGGCCCGGCCAGGCGGGACAGCAGGGCCTCGGCCCCGGGCTTGAGCTCGGCCGAGCCGGAGTCGAAGAGCAGTTCGTCCCCCAGGCGGATGGCCACGCCGTAGGGGTCGGTGCGCATGGCCAGGTCCACGTGGGTGCGGTCCTCGCCGATGCGCGCGGCCAGCTCCAGCTGGAGCTCGAAGAGGTTCCGGCGGGGCGCGGCCGCGGCGTCGGCGAGCGAGGCCGGGGGCGCGCCCGGGGCCGGGGCCCCGGCGGCCTGCGGCGCGGCCTTGCCGCCCATGGCCCGGGCCATGACGCTGCTCATGGCCTCGTAGCGCTGCCGGTCCACCTGGGACAGGGTCAGCAGCAGCACGAAAAAGCACAGCAGCAGGGTCATCATGTCCGCCAGGGTCAGGGTCCACCCGGGATCGGGGTCGGCCTCGCGGCGGCGGCGGAAGGAGGCGGGCAGGCGCACGGCGATCTCCCCTCCTTCACCCTACTTGACCGAGGACCACTTGCGCGGCGGCAGGTAGCCCATGAGCTTGTCGCGCACGATGGGGGCCGGGGTCTTGTCCTTCAGGAACAGGATGCCGTCGCGCAGCACGCACATGAGGATGGTGCGCTCCTCCACGCGCTTGGCCACCTTGGTGGCGATGGGCAGAAAGAACATGTTGGCGAAGAGCGCGCCGTACAGGGTGGTGGTGAGCGCCGTGGCCATGGCCGGGCCGATGCCCGCCAGGTCCCCGGCCATGGACTGCATCATGGCGATGAGCCCGATGAGGGTGCCGATGATGCCGAAGGCCGGGGCCAGCCGGGCCATGGTGCGGTAGATGTCCGCCGCGCCGATCTCCTGGTCGTGGAACTGCTGGATGCGGTTGTCCAGGATCTCGCCCAGCTCCTCCTTGGAATAGCCGTCCACCAGCATCTGCAGGCCGTCGCGCAGGAACTCGTTCTCGCTGCCCTTGACCATCTTCTCCAGGTGGGCCGGTCCCTTGGCCGAGACGTCGCGGCTCAGGCCCACCAGGAAGTTGATGTGGTGGCCGATGGGCAGCTCCTCGGCCCCCAGGGCGGTCATGAACACGCCGAAGACCCGGGCCACCTCCTTGAGGGGGTAGCAGATGAAGGTGGCGGCGATGGTGCCGCCGAACACGATGGCGATGCCCGGCCAGTTGATGAACACGCCCACCGAGTCCGTGGAGAACCAGGTGGCCAGGCACAGGATGACCATGCCGAAGAGGATGCCGAAGATGGTGGCGATGTTCATGTCAGAGGGCCACTCCCTTGAGCTGCTTGATGCGGGAGACCAGCTCGTCCTGCACGTCCAGGGCCTCGGACTCGTCCACGGCGGCGCGGTTCTTGGCCTCCTCCTGGACGATGGCCGCGATCTTCTTGGACAGGTTGCCCAGGATCTTCTCCCGCGCCTCGCCCTCGGCCAGGGCCGTGAGCACCCCGATCTTGTAGTAGCCCAGGCCCTCCAGGGCCTGCTTCAGGGTGGCGTTGTCCACGAAGACCACGTCGGACACGTCCTCCAGCTCCTCGATCTTCTTCTTGCGGCGCTTGACGCGCTTGAAGAAGTCCTTGTCCTTGCCCTGAGCCCACTCCAGCACCCGGGCCTGGGGGAAGAAGAACAGGGACTCCGGGAACTCGCCCTGGGCGATCTTCTTGTACAAAATCTCCGGGCCCGCGCCCAGCTCCTCGGCCAGGTCGGTCAGGTCGATGTACTCGGCCTCGCAGCTCGCCCCGGCCTGGTCGCCCAGCTCCTTGTCCAGGTTGGCGGCCACCTGGAAGAAGGTCTTGGGGTTGGTCAGGGTGAGGTATTTCTCGGCAAAGGCCTTGTCGAGCTTCACGCAGCACTGCTCGATGATCTTGAGCTTGGCCAGCTGCTCCAGGATGTGCTCGATCTCCAGCTGGGAGACCAGGAGCACGTCCTTGACCTGACGCACGAACTGGCTCTGGGGCAGGCCCTTGGCGTGGTTGGGGTCAAGCTTGGCCTCGGCCGGGGGCTTCTGCACGTGGTTGGTGTAGGCCATCTCCAGCAGGCGGCAGACCGAGAGGAAGGTGTTCTTGTGCTCCACGGCGGTGGTGCGGTTCTCCGCGGCCTGGAGGCGGCGCAGCATGAGCCGCACCAGCACCTGCACCATCCTGGGGCAGTTGCCCAGCAGGTTCTGGACGAACTGCCGGGTGAGGACCATGACCTCGCAGAACTCGGCGGCCTCGGCCCCCTCGGAGCGCGGCGCGCCGGCCAGGGCGCCCATCTCGCCGAAGACCTCGCCCGGCCCGAGGCGCATGAGGATGCGCTTCTTGTTGTTCTGGGTGCGGTAGACGTTGACCGAGCCCTTCTTGACCATGTAGGCCGTGCTGCCCGGCTGGCCTTCGCGGAAGATGCTCTGGCCCTTGTAGTAGCTCTTGAGGTTGCTGATCTCTTCGGACATGCGCGCCACCTGGGGGTTGCGGAGCCGGGGCGGGGGCCGCGGGCCTGCCCCGGGGTACGACGGGACGGCCGGGCTGCGGCGAGACCTCTGATGAGTCCATGGGACCGTAGCCGGTTTTATGGGAAAGCTCAACAAATGCGCCCGGCCGCAGGGGGCCGGGGCAAGGGCCCGCCCGCGGCGTCAGGCCCGGTGCGCCAAGGCTCGGCGGCCTCCCATGGGCTTGAAAAAATGATTTGATTTTGCCGAAGGGCTGTGTACTATCCCTCTGGCTCCACCCCCCACGACGCGGGCCGCGTCCGGCCCGGCAAGCCAGCAAGGACGGTGCCCCATGGGCCTGTTCAAAAAAGACGCTTCCGAAGGGACCGACAACTCCCACAACACCCTCAATGCGTTCCTGGGCCATGGCACGGAGTATTCCGGCCGCCTGGAGTTCGTAGGCACCGTGCGCATCGACGGGGCCTTCAAGGGCGAGGTGGCGAGCGAAGGCGCGCTGGTGCTGGGCAAGGAGGCCACCTTCGAGGGCAAGATCCGCGTGGGCACGCTCATCTCCAACGGCCAGGTGAACGGCGAGGTGGTGGCCACCCGCAAGGCCGTGCTGCAGAAGCACTCGGCCCTCACCGGCAGCCTCTGCACCCCGGCCCTGGTGGTGGAGGAAGGCGCCAACGTGGAAGGCACCGTGGAGATGGGGCGCGGCGGCGCGGCCATGGCCGGCGTCATCGAACTGCGTCCGGGCGGGCGCGAGTCGGCCCCGGCGCTGAGCCAGGCGGAAAACCAGTCCTGATCGTCATATCCCGCAAGGAGTTTCCATGTACGAGCTCGTCTACTGCTGCAACGGTCACGAAAAGCCCATCTACATCTCCACCATCCTCCTGGATGTGCAACTGCGCATGCAGCGCCACATCCGCTCCATCGGCGCGGGCAGCGTGGAGATCCGCGAGCGGAAAAAGGCCTAGCGCCGCCGTCCGCTCCGAGGCGCAACGCCACACAGCCCGGCTTCGGCCGGGCTTTTTTTTCGCCCGGCGGACCCGGGCCCGGGCGGGGCGGAAAAGGCAATAGAAAAGGGGGCCGAGAACCGGCCCCCTTTCCAAAAGGAGGGAGTAATGGACTCTGGAAACCCCGACCCATCGTGTCGCGTACCCTAGGCGGGAGTCGGCGTTTCCAGTCTGACAAGTAGCAGGGTTCGTGCCAAACTCATAACTCACTGATTCTACAATATTTCATGCGTTCGGAGATCGATTTTACCCGACAAATGTGCAATGCGTTGCACATTTGTGCAACGCCTTATGTGCAACCGCTTTGCACATGTCCGGGCCGGGAGCGGGGAGATCAGACCAGCCAGGCGTAGGCCGCGGCCACCAGGGCGATGCTGGAGGCGCGCAGGATCTGGCTGTAGACGATGAGCCGGGCCGCCAGGGCCGGGCGGAAGATGCCCGCGTAGTACGGGAACTGGTGGCGCACGGCGCGCATGGGCGAGCTGAGCACGTTGCCGGCCATGAGGGCCAGCACCAGCTCCGGCGTGGTCAGGGACCCGGCCTGCACCAGGGCCCCGGCCGCGGCCAGCCCGGCGGTGAACTCCGCGGCCATATGGAAGACGATGATGCCCATGGCCTCGGGCGGCAGCCAGGCGAGCAGGCGCACGTGGGCCTCGGCCCAGGTGTCCATCCATTGGAACAGCCCCCAGACCTTGAGGAAATAGAAGAGCGTGTAGATGGGCACCGTGAAGTACAGGATCTTGGGCAGGCGCTTCTTGAAGCGGGCCCAGGTCTTGTGCAGGGCCGAGGCCATGCGGCTGGGCGCGGGCATCTCGTCCAGGCGGCAGACCACGCAGCCCTCGGCCAGGGGCGGCAGCCACAGGCGGCCCAGCAGCACGATGAACCCGGTGCGCAGCACCGCGGCCACGGCCGTGAGCCCCACGTAGATGCCCGCGGCCGGGCCGATGAAGGGCGCGGCGATGAAGAAGAGCGTGGGCAGGTGCAGGAAATAGGTAGGCAGGGAGTTGAACAGGTTGGAGAGCACCACCTCGCGCCGGGTGAGCCGCCCCTGCTCGTAGGCCTCGGCCAGCATGGTGTTGGCCGCCACGCCGGAGAAGAAGGCCACCGAGAAGCTCGCCCCGGAGATGTCCTTGAGCCGGGCCTGGCGCACCAGGGGCTGGGCCACCCGGGCCACGGCCCGGGTCCAGTTCAGGCTCTCGATGAGGTTGCCCACGAACAGCCCCACGCAGATGGAGCCGATGAGGCGCAGCATGGGCAGGCCCAGGTCGTGGGCCAGCCGGACGAGATCCGCGCCGGAACTCACGGCCGCCCCGGCCCCCCGCGGCGCTCCGCCCGGCGCAATCGGGCCAGGCGCAGCCCCAGGCCCGCCAGGCCGCCGAGCAGCCCCACCAGGAAGTCCAGGATGTCCGGCCGCCGCCCGTAGTCCAGGGCGAATTCCTGGCCGATCTCGATGAGGGCGGGCAGGGCCACGGCCACCCCGGCCGGGATCCACAGCCGCTCCCAGCGCAGCGGCCAGGGCCAGGCCAGGGCCAGCACGGCGAAGGCCGCAAAATGCAGGACCTTGTCCCCGTGCCGGAACCCGGGGTTCACCACCACCGGGCCCAGGGCCAGAAAGAACAGCGCCCCCAGGTAGGCGAACCACAGGGCGCGCCACACGGCGTCGCG